>CALMOI010000458.1 GCA_937871735.1 uncultured Comamonadaceae bacterium | reverse complement strand
GATTTCCAAGTGCAGTTCGCCCATACCACCGATGATGGTTTGGCCGGACTCTTCGTCGGTGTTGACGCGGAAGGAAGGATCTTCAGCAGCCAGACGCGACAGGGCGATGCCCATCTTTTCTTGGTCAGCCTTGGTCTTGGGTTCCACAGCCTGACGAATCACGGGCTCAGGGAACACCATGCGTTCCAGCGTGATGATGGCGGACGGGTCGCACAGGGTTTCACCCGTGGTCACGTCTTTCAAGCCCACGCAAGCAGCGATGTCACCAGCGCGGATTTCGTCCACTTCTTGGCGGTTGTTGGCGTGCATTTGCACGATACGGCCGATACGTTCCTTCTTGCCGCGCACCGGGTTGTACACGGTGTCGCCCTTGGACAACACGCCAGAGTACACGCGCACGAAAGTCAGCTGACCCACGAACGGATCGGTCATCAGCTTGAAGGCCAAAGCCGAAAACTTTTCGTTGTCGTCAGCCTTGCGGGTGGTTTCTTTTTCGTCTTCGTCGAAGCCGGGCACCGGAGGCACGTCCAGTGGCGAAGGCATCAGTTCGATCACAGCGTCCAACATGCGTTGCACGCCCTTGTTCTTGAACGCGGTGCCGCACAGCATGGGCTGGATTTCGCAAGCAATGGCGCGGGTGCGCAGGCCGAAGGTGATTTCTTCTTCGGTCAGGTCGCCCTCTTCCAGGTACTTGTTCATCAGCTCTTCGGTGGCTTCAGCAGCAGCTTCGACCATCTTTTCGCGCCATTCTTGAGCCAATTCGACCAAGTCAGCGGGAATTTCTTCGAAGTTGAACTTCATGCCTTGGGAAGCTTCGTCCCAAATGATGGCCTTCATCTTGCGCAGATCGACCACGCCAGTGAAGTTTTCTTCAGCGCCAATCGGGATCACGATCGGCACGGGGTTGGCCTTCAGGCGCAACTTCATTTGCTCAACGACTTTGAAGAAGTTGGCACCAGTGCGGTCCATCTTGTTCACAAAGGCCAGACGGGGCACTTTGTACTTGTTAGCCTGACGCCACACAGTTTCAGACTGGGGCTGCACGCCGCCCACAGCGCAGTAAACCATGCAAGCGCCGTCGAGCACGCGCATGGAACGTTCCACTTCAATGGTGAAGTCCACGTGTCCGGGGGTGTCGATGATGTTGATACGGTGTTCTTCGAACGAGCGATCCATGCCCTTCCAGAAGCAAGTCGTTGCTGCGGAAGTGATGGTGATGCCGCGTTCTTGTTCTTGTTCCATCCAGTCCATGGTGGCAGCGCCATCATGCACTTCACCAATTTTGTGGTTCACACCGGTGTAGAACAGGATACGTTCGGTGGTCGTGGTCTTGCCAGCGTCGATGTGCGCGGAAATGCCAATGTTGCGGTAACGCTCAATGGGGGTCTTGCGAGCCATGATGAATCCTTGGTTGCTCGGTAAATTGAATTTCTACGCCCAAAGCCCGGCATCGCAACAACAGCAATGCGGGCGACGCGGCATAGCGCGCGGACTTCAGGCCGGGGGATTCTCGCAGACTGAGATGACCACAGTCTGCGTGAGGCCCCCGCGCAGCACAAAACCCGCGCAGCAGCGACCGTTTAGAAACGGAAGTGCGAGAAGGCCTTGTTGGCTTCAGCCATGCGGTGAACTTCGTCACGCTTTTTCATGGCGCCGCCACGGCCTTCAGTGGCTTCCAGCAGTTCGTTGGCCAGACGTTGGGCCATCGACTTTTCACCGCGCTTGCGAGCGGCTTCCTTGATCCAGCGCATCGACAGCGCCAGACGACGCACGGGGCGCACTTCCACCGGAACTTGGTAGTTGGCACCACCGACGCGGCGGGACTTCACTTCAACCATCGGCTTGACGTTGTTGATGGCCACGGTAAAGGCTTCAACCGGGTCTTTGTCCGGGTTCTTCTTAGCGATCAGTTCCAGAGCACCGTAGATGATGCGTTCTGCGACGGCCTTCTTGCCGCCTTCCATGACCACGTTCATGAACTTGGACAACTCGACATTGCCGAACTTGGGATCCGGCAGAATTTCACGTTTAGGGACTTCGCGACGACGTGGCATTTTTTACCTCTTATTTGCTTCAGTTGGCATCTTCAACAGACACCGCGAAAACCATCACGGCTTTCACTTACTCGACCCAACAGCGGGCCACTACGCTGCATCACCGCGCCACGCGGGAAACAGCACCTGACAATTCGAAACGGCATCGGCAATAACGCCGACCCCACAGTCCAATTACTTGGCCTTGGGACGCTTTGCGCCGTACTTGGAACGCGACTGCTTGCGGTCTTTCACGCCTTGCAAGTCCAGCGAACCGCGCACGATGTGGTAACGCACACCAGGCAAATCCTTCACACGACCACCGCGCACCAGCACAACGCTGTGCTCTTGCAGGTTGTGGCCTTCACCGCCGATGTAGGAGATGACCTCGAAACCGTTGGTCAGACGCACCTTGGCGACCTTACGCAAAGCCGAGTTAGGCTTCTTGGGGGTCGTGGTGTAAACACGGGTGCAAACGCCACGGCGTTGCGGAGAGTTTTGCATCGCGGGGCTCTTGGACTTGGTCTTTTCGACCTCGCGCCCCTGACGCACCAGTTGATTGATGGTTGGCATTGAAAAACGTCCCTAAACGTTTGATAAAAGATGGCCGCGCTTCCCGCCTGCAAACCCGCTCAAGTGCAATCACTGCATTGACGACTTGGGCCATCAACCAGCGCAGCATTTGGGGCTTATCAAAGAGAAAAGCACGGACGAACCTTACCGCCCCAATAGCGGTAAAGCCTTCCAGTATAGACGGTCATCAACTGCAATGCAAATGTGCCGCCCAATTCCTGAGTTAGATGCAGGTGGCTTTATTTGATCCACAAACGGATCGCATCCCACGCGCGGCCCAACAGACCGGCTTGCTCGACCGGCTCCAGCGCCAGCAACGGCACATCCACCAGCGACTGCGCACCCAGCGTGACCTTGAGCGAACCCACGGCTTGCCCTTGGGTGAACGGTGCCACCAACGGGTCAGGGCGGGCAATTTGCGTTTTGATTTGCGCGGCGCTGCCTGCGGGCACGGCCACCACAATGGCTTCCGTGCGACCCAGCTTCACCGTGGGACTCTTGCCCTTCCAGACTTGCGGTGTAACCACAGGCTGGCCTGCATCGAACAGCTTGACAGCTTCAAACGCGGTGTAACCCCAGTTCAGCAGCTTTTGCGATTCATTGGCGCGGGCATTTTCGCTGGCAGTGCCCAACACCACCGACAGCAGTCGGCGCGAACCCACATTCGGGAACTGGCGCTTGGCGGTTGCGACCAAGCAAAAACCAGCTGCGTCGGTGTGACCGGTTTTCAGGCCATCCACGGTTGGGTCGCGCAACAACAACAGATTGCGGTTGTTTTCATTGGCAACGGGCGTTCCGGGATAGTGGTATTTTTTGGTGGCGTAATAGCCGACGTATTCGGGGAAGTCGTGCATCAGCCGCGTGGCCAAAATGCTCAAGTCACGGGCGGTGGTGATATGACCCGGCTCAGTCAAACCTTCGGGGTTTTTGTAGCTGGTGTTTTTCATGCCCAGCGCCTTGGCTTGGGCGTTCATCAGCTCGACGAAATGGGCTGCGGTGCCACCAACGCCTTCGGCCAGCGCCATCGTGGCATCGTTGCCGGACTGCACGATCATGCCTTTGACCAAGTCTTCCACCGGCACTTGCATCTTGGGGTCAATGAACATGCGCGAACCGGGCATTTTCCAAGCACGCTCGCTCACCGGGAAGGTTTGCTTGAGGTCGATTTTCTTGGACTTGAGCGCGTCAAACACCAAATAAGCCGACATCAGCTTGGTCAGCGAGGCGGGCTCGACCGGGGTGTCGATCTCTTTGGCAGCCAAAATTTGGTTGGCGGTCACATCCAGCAGCAAGTAGGCACGGGCGGCCACTTCGGGCGGTTGGGGCGCTTGCTGGGCGCAGACGGCGAAGGCGACGCAGCACAAAGGCACCGCCACCATGCGGCGCAGTGCAGTCATCAATGAAGTCATGGGAGTTACCAAAAGAAAGTGAAACGGGCCGAACTCAGCCACTGAAAGGCAGAGCCCGGCCCGACAGAGAAGTTCATCAGGCGTGCAAGTGGCGTACCACCAAGCCTTTGAGCAGCGGCAATTGTCCGTGAAAGAAGTGCTCGCATCCGGGAACCAAGGTGACAGGCAGCGACTGCGGACGCGCCCAGTTCATGACCGAGCTCAGCGGCACGGTTTCATCCACTTCGCCGTGAATGACCAAGGTGCGCTCATGCGCTTCGGGCGGCACCGGGGCCACTTCGAAGCGCGAGGCGGCGGTGCCCACCAGCACGATTTTTTCGATAGGCCGTTGCGTCCATTCCGCTGCCACCACGTGGCTGGTCACAAAAGCACCGAACGAGAACCCGGCCAGCGCCAACGGCACACCGGGCGCAGCGACTTGTTCGATCACGGCACGCATGTCCAGCGCTTCGCCCAAACCGTGGTCGTATTGGCCGCCACTGGCTCCCACGCCCCGGAAGTTGAAGCGCACCGCCGACCAGCCGCATTGCACGAAGGCGCGGGCCAAGGTCTGCACCACTTTGTTTTGCATGGTGCCGCCAAACAGCGGGTGCGGGTGCGCGATCACGGCCACGCCACGCGACGCGACGCCGGGAGCCAGCACCGGGTCGTCGCGCAAGGCTTCCAGCACATCCAAAGCGCCGGTCAGGGTCAGGTGTTGGGTTTGGTTGTTCACGGCATCAACTCCAGCATCAACGGCCTAAGTGAGGCGGCGTCAGCAAACGCTCAACCACTTGGCCGTTTTTCAGGTGCGACTCGACGATTTCGTCGATGTCCGCGTTGTCTAAAAAGGTGTACCACACCGCTTCGGGGTACACGACCGCCACCGGCCCGGCGGCGCAGCGGTCAAGGCAACCCGCTTTGTTGACGCGCACTTGACCCGGCCCGGCCAAACCGGCGGCTTTGACTTGGGCTTTGCAGCGGTCAAACGCGGCTTGCGCGTTGTGCGTGGCGCAGCACTCATCGCCATTGGGGCGCTGGTTCAGGCAAAAGAAGATGTGGCGCTGGTAGTAGGACGGGTTTTCGCTCATAGACCTGATTCTAGTTTTCTGCCCGGTGGTAACGCAGCCACACCAGCGTATGCACGAGTGCGGCATAAGGCCAGAGCCAGCCCAGCCACTGCGCCAGACCATAAAAGTTGATCCAGCGCCCTTGCTCCCAGGTTTGCAGCGTCTGCGCCAAATAGGGGCCGGGCGACACGCTGTTGAGCAAGGCCAGTTGCAGCACCAGCACCACCATCAACAGCACCGCGCAAACCCATGATGGCACTCGCGCCCAAGCCAGCATCCATGCCAAGGCCCAAGCCAAGCACCAGCCGACTTGGACTTGCAGCGTCAACCAGTCCCAAGCGCGCAACGGCCCATAGCTGAAAGTGTTGGACAACAAGGTCACACCAAAGCCCAAGGCCAGCGCCAAAGCCGCCAACACCAACCGATGCCCACGCGCCGGACTGATGGTGGACACCAGC
>CALMOI010000457.1 GCA_937871735.1 uncultured Comamonadaceae bacterium | reverse complement strand
GGATGGGGGTGAAGAGGCCGGTGTAGGTGGCCGGGTTGCTGCGCGGGGTGCGGCCTATCGGGCTTTGATCGACGTTGATGACCTTGTCAAAGTAGCTCAGGCCCAGGATGGCGTCGTGCGGCGCAGGTTCTTCGTGGGCGCGGTAGATGTGGCGCGCGGCGGCGGCGTAGAGCGTGTCGTTGACCAGCGTGGATTTGCCCGAGCCCGATACGCCGGTGACGCAGGTCAGCAGCCCGACCGGGATGTCCACCGTCACGCCCTTGAGGTTGTTGCCGCTGGCGTTGACCACGCGCAGCACCTGCCAGGGCAGGTCGGGGGCGGGGTGGGCGTCGTCACTGGATTCATCCGCCTGGGCGCGGGGCAGGGCGGCTTTCCAGGCGCGACGCGGGTGCGGCACGGCAATGCAGCGTGCGCCCGACATGTACGCGCCCGTCACCGAGCCCGGCGTGGCTTCGATCTGGGCGCAGGTGCCTTGGGCCATGACTTGGCCGCCATGCACGCCCGCGCCGGGGCCCATGTCGATGACGTGGTCGGCGGCGCGGATCATGTCCTCGTCGTGCTCGACTACCAGCACGCTGTTGCCCAGGTCGCGCAGGTGTTGCAGGGTGCCAATCAGGCGGTCGTTGTCGCGCTGGTGCAGGCCGATGCTGGGTTCGTCCAGTACGTACATCACGCCTGTCAGGCCCGAGCCGATTTGGCTGGCCAAGCGGATGCGCTGGCTTTCGCCGCCGGACAGGGTTTCGGCGCTGCGGTCTAGGCTCAGGTAATTGAGGCCCACGTCGTTCAAAAACTTCAGGCGCGAGCGGATTTCGGTGATGACTTTGTCGGCAATCTCGGCCTTGGCCCCGTGCAGGGTCAAGCTGCTGAAGTACTCGTGCGCCTCGCGCAAGGTGATGTGGCTGACTTGGTAGATGGCGCGCGCTTGCGGGCCTTCGCCCAGCTTGACGCTGCGCGCCTCGGCCCGCAGGCGCGAGCCGTCGCAGGCCGGGCAGTGCTGGGTGCTGCGGTAGCGCGACAGGTCTTCGCGCACCACAGCGGAGTCGGTTTCGCGGTAGCGCCGCGCCATGTTGGGGATGATGCCTTCAAAGGCGTGGGTCTTGCTGACCCGCTTGCCCGATGACGCCCCGGAGTCCATCACGTAGCTGAACTTGACCTCTTCCTCGCCCGAGCCGTGCAAGATCACCTGCTGGATGCGCGGCGGCAGCGCTTCAAACGGCGTGTCCAGCGCAAAGCTGTAGTGCTTGGCCAGACTTTCGAGCATGGCGTAGTAGTAGCCGTTGCGCCTGTCCCAGCCTTTGATGGCCCCGCCCGCCAAACTCAAGGTGGGGAAGGCCACGACCCGCGCCGAGTCGAACACATCGGTGGTACCCAAACCGTCGCAGGTCGGGCAAGCGCCCACGGGTGAGTTGAACGAGAACAGGCGTGGCTCCAGCTCGCTGATGGAGTAGTTGCACACCGGGCAGGCGAACTTGGCGTTGAACAGGTGCTCCAGCGGCACACCGTCCGGGCCGCTGGCGTCCATTTCCAGCGCAATGGCGCGGCCTTCGGCCAAACGCAGGGCGGCTTCAAAGCTCTCGGCCAGACGCTGGCGCAGTTGCTCAAACTCGCTGCGCTCGCCGGGGGGCAGCGGGGCGCTATCGGGGCTGTGGGCGGCACGCACTTTGATGCGGTCGATCACCACGTCGATGTCGTGTTTTTCGTTCTTCTTGAGCTGGGGCAGGCGTTCGACCTCGCAGGTCTGGCTGTCGATGCGAAAGCGCACATAGCCCTGGGCTTGCAGGTCGGCAAACAGCTCGGTGAACTCGCCCTTCTTCTCGCGCGCCACCGGGGCCAGGATCATCAGCCGCGTGCCTTCGGGCAGGGCCAGCACGGCATCGACCATTTGGCTCACGGTCTGCGCTTGCAGCGGCAGCTCGTGCGTGGGGCAGTGGGGCGTGCCCGCGCGGGCAAACAGCAGGCGCAGGTAGTCGTGAATCTCTGTGACGGTGCCCACCGTGGAGCGCGGGTTGTGGCTGGTGGCTTTTTGCTCGATGCTGATGGCGGGCGACAAGCCCTCGATCAAGTCCACATCGGGCTTGTCCATCAGCTGCAAGAACTGGCGGGCGTAGGCCGACAGGCTTTCGACATAGCGGCGCTGGCCTTCGGCGTACAGCGTGTCAAAGGCCAAGCTGGATTTGCCCGAGCCCGACAACCCGGTGATGACCACCAGCCGGTTGCGCGGGATGTCCAGGTCAATGTTCTTCAGGTTGTGGGTGCGTGCGCCCCGGATGCTGATGCGCTGCTGGCGCAGCAAGGCGGCCAAATACGCCGAGTCTTCCAAGCCGACGGCGGGGGTGACAGAGCCGGGCGCAGCGGGGGGCAACTGCGGGCGGGGAGGGGGGCTGGTGTGGTCGGTCAAGGTGGCGGGCACGTTGGGCGGAAACCTTGGATTATCCCGGCCCCCGCTGAGCCGCGCCACAGTAAGGCGCTGGGGCAGAGCTGATGGGGGACAATCCGGGTTTGTCCTAGCCGTTCTACAGATGGGTGCCTCGCGTGTCTGAGCCTACTTCTTCCCCCGATGCTTCTGCGGTAACTGCCCCGGTGATGACGCCGGTGGAGCGCCGCGCCAGCATTTCATTGGCCACTATTTTTGCGTTGCGCATGTTGGGGCTGTTTTTGGTGTTGCCGGTGTTTGCCTTGGAGGCACGCAAGTACACAGGCGGCTACAACACCGCCCAAATCGGCTTGGCGATGGGCATTTATGGCCTGACGCAAGCCGCGCTGCAACTGCCTTACGGCTTGGCCTCAGACCGGCTGGGCCGCAAGCGCGTGCTGATCGGCGGCCTGCTGGTGTTTGCCGCAGGCAGTTTGGTGGCTGCGCTGGCCACCAGCTTGCAAGGCTTGATGATTGGGCGCGGCTTGCAAGGCGCGGGTGCCGTGTCTGCCGTGGTGACGGCGCTGTTGGCCGATCTGACCCGCGATGAAGTCCGCACCAAAGCGATGGCGCTGGTGGGTGCCAGCATCGGGCTGATGTTTGCGCTGTCGCTGGCCTTGGCCCCGGTGGTGGTGGCCGCGGTGGGTTTGTCCGGGCTGTTTGGCCTGACGTGCTTGCTGGCGCTGGCCGGTGTGGCGGTGGTGATTTGGGGCGTGCCGCCCGAAGCCCCCAACGCGCCCAATCGCCCGCGCGGCAAACTGTCTGACGTGCTGGCCCACAAAGGGCTGATGCGCTTGAACTTGGGCGTGTTCGTGCTGCACGCGGTGCAACTGTCGATGTGGATGGCCGTGCCCGCCATGCTGGTGCAAGCCGGGCTGCCCAAGGCGCACCACTGGTGGATTTACCTGCCCGCCGTGCTGGCCTCATTCGGGCTGATGGGCGGCGTGCTGTTCCGGTTGGAGCGCAAAGGCCATTTGCGCCCGGTGTTTTTGGGCTGCATCGTGTTGATTTGTTTGGTGCAAGTGGGCTTGCTGCTGCAAGGCTCGGGCACACCCACGCTGACCGAATTGGGCTTGCTGCTGTTCACATTTTTTTGCGGCTTCAACATGCTGGAAGCCAGCCAACCCAGCTTGGTGTCGCGCATCGCCCCGCCTGAGGCACGCGGTGCGGCGCTGGGCGTGTACAACACCTTGCAGTCGCTGGGCCTGTTCACAGGCGGCGCGCTGGGCGGCTGGCTGGTGAGCCAAGTGGGCATACAAGCGCTGTTTTTGACCAGCGCCGCCGCCATGCTGCTGTGGCTGATCGTGGCTTGGCCCATGACCGTGCCCGCCAAAACCGCGACCTCTGAGCGTCGATAATCTGTCCCCATCATTCAGAGGAATTCAGACATGGCATCTGTCAACAAAGTCATCATCGTGGGCAATTTGGGCAAAGACCCTGAGATGCGTACCTTCCCCAGCGGCGACCAAGTGGCCAACGTCACCATCGCCACCACCGACAAGTGGAAAGACAAGCAGTCCGGCGAAATGCGCGAAGCCACCGAATGGCACCGCGTGGTATTCAATGGCCGCTTGGCCGAAATCGCCGGGCAGTACCTGCGCAAAGGCTCGCAGGTTTACGTCGAAGGCAGCATTCGCACCCGCAAGTGGACAGACCAAAGCGGCGTAGAGCGCTACAGCACCGAAATTCGCGCTGACCAAATGCAAATGCTGGGCAGCCGCCAAGGCGCAGGCCAGCCCGCAGGCGATGCCGGTGGCTACGGCGGTTACGACGAAGGCGGTTACAGCGCCCCCGCGCCCGCAGCCCCGCGCCGCCCCGCACCCATGCCCGCC
>CALMOI010000456.1 GCA_937871735.1 uncultured Comamonadaceae bacterium | reverse complement strand
GTGTCGGCGCTGCACCGCGCTAGCGGCACGCTGTTTGTGAACATGCACGACAAGGGCGCGGAAGGCTCGCACAAAAACCCATCCAAAGAGATTTGGGCGTTCAACTTGAGCACCCACCAGCGTACGGCACGCATTGCGTCGAACCAAGCCGTGGCCATTGTGGCCAGCCAAGGTGAGCAGCCGCTGCTGTACTCGCTCAGCCCGATGAAGGGTGACATCGTGGTGCGCAGCATTGCGCCCGGATACCCCAAGCTGCGCACCATCGAGCACGTGGGTGACACCTCCGTTTTCATGGAGGTGAATTGATGAACCCGGTGCAAGTGCTGTTCGACCCGGTTGTGGTGTATGCCGCCGCCGCGTCGGTGGGGCTGATTTTGATGACCGGTGCGCTGGTCAAGCTGCGTGACCTGGAGCTGTTTCGCTATGCGGTCGAAAACTATGGCTTGCTGAGCAGCAGCCAAGCGGCGTTGTTTGCGCCCGCTTTCGCCGTGGCCGAGCTGCTGGCCGGGGCCGCGCTGATTTTTGAAACCACACGCGGCTTGGGGCTGGTGCTGGGCGTGGCAGTGCTGGTGTTGGCGACAGGCGGCGTGGTGGCGAACCTGCTGCAAGGTCGTGATCGCATCGAGTGCGGCTGTGGCACCGGCGGCCAACGCATCTCTTGGGGGCTAGTGGCACGCAACGTCGGTTTGATCGCCGCCGTGGCGCTGGCGGCAGCTGACGACGTGCCGCGCACTTTGACTGCTGTGGACTATTTCAGCGTGGCCGGTGCCGTGCTGGCCTTGTTGGCGCTGTACGCCTGCGCCAACCAACTGCTCACCAATCAACCGTTTTTGAAGGAACTGCAATCATGATCGATCCCGTTGTGTTGTCTCTCGTTGTCCTGTGGGGTGTTGTCATTGCCTTGGGCGTGTGTGTGCTGGCCTTGTCGCGCCAAATTGGCATCTTGTATGAGCGCGTTGCTCCCATGGGGGCGCTGATGATGGACCACGGCCCCAAAGTGGGTGAGCTGGCCCCGCCCGTGGCCGTGACCACGTGGGAAGGCCGCAGCTTGACCATCGGCAAGGCCGCCGCCAAGAGCACTTTGCTGTTCTTCGTCTCGCCGACTTGTCCGGTGTGCAAGAAGCTGTTGCCCATCATCCGCTCGGTGCAAGGCCGCGAAAGCCGTTGGTTGAATGTGGTGCTGGCTTCAGACGGTGATCGCACCGAACACGTCGAATTCCACGACAAGCACCAGTTGAGCGACTTCAGCTACACCCTGTCGCAGCCGCTGGGCATGGCTTACAAAATCTCCAAGCTGCCGTACTGCGTGCTGCTGGATGCCGGTGGCACCGTGCGCGCCAAGGGCTTGGTCAACTCCCGCGAACAGGTCGAAAGCCTGCTCACCGCCTACGAACACGGCGTGGCTTCGGTGCAAGAACACTTGCAGCACCAGATGACCATCGACGCCGCACCGCAAAAGGGTTGAGCCATGAATTTCTTCAAGTTCATTGACCGCTTGACTGAGCGCAGCACGCGCAAGGTCGCGCAAAGTTCCAGCCGCCGTGGTCTGTTGGTGGGCGTGAGCAAGTTGTTGGTGACTAGCGCCTTCACGCTGCCCGTGCTGCCGTTTGACCGCATCGGCTCAGCCCATGCGGGCGAGCACGGTGCCAAGAAAAAGGCCGAACCCACCGCCACCGATTGCGAATACTGGCGCTATTGCAGCGTGGATGGCTTCTTGTGTACCTGCTGCGGCGGCACCATGACCACCTGCCCGCCGGGCACCACGCCGTCTGCTGTCTCTTGGGTCGGCACCTGCCGCAACCCAGCAGACGGGCGCGATTACTTGGTCAGCTACAACGACTGCTGCGGCAAGACCACCTGTGGCCGCTGCGAGTGCAACACCAATGTGCGCGAGCGCCCCGGCTACCGTTTGGGCGTTCACAACGACATCAACTGGTGCATGGCCAACCAAAGCAGCCTGTACCACTGTACGGTGTCCATCATCGTCGGCTTGGAAGAGGGGCAATCATGAAGCGCCTTGTGTTGACCGCCTTGTTGGGTCTGACGATGAGCTGGGCTACCGCTGCCCCCGATGGCGCAGCGGTGTACACCGCCCACTGCGCGGCTTGCCACCAACCTGATGGCGCGGGAGCCGTGGGGCTGGCCCCGCCTTTGCAGGGTACGTTGGGCGCGCGCTTGAACCAACCCGCTGGCCGCAACTACTTGGCCGGGGTGCTGGTCAGCGGCTTGGCGGGCAAGATCGAGTCCAAAGGCGTGGTCTACAACGGCATCATGCCCAACTGGCAGCAGTTGCCTGATGCGGAGCTGGCAGCGGTGCTCAACCATGTGCTGACCGCTTTCAATGCCGCCGAGTTGCCTGTCGGGCACCAGCCGTACAGCGAAACAGCTTTGACCGAGATGCGCGCCCGCAAACCCAGCGGCAAAGAGTTGCGCGCTTGGCGAGCCGAGTCTGATACCAAGTGAGCGCCATGCGTCGTCCTACGGTGTGGCGCGTCATTCGGGCTTGGGCGCTGGGTGTGGCCGTGCTGTCTTTGTTATCGCAAACAGCGACAGCGGCTGAACCCGCCGCGCAGGCCCAGAAAAACTACCGCCTTTATTGCATGGGCTGTCATGGCGCTGAGGGTGCGGGTTCGCCCCGAAATGGCATTCCCAGCATGCGCGATCAGGTGGGGCATTTTCTGCAACTGCCTGAAGGCCGGGCGTATTTGTCGCAAGTGCCCGGCACATTGACCGGCTTATCCATCTCCAGCCAATCTTCCAACTGAGTGCTGAATAATGCGCTATTACCACGACACATATGCTCTTGTAACGCTTGAGCCAACGCGGTGTTCATACCTACCCAGCTGACGTCATGTCCGATACCATCCGGCAACACGCCATGCCCCGCTAATGAGTCCAAGATCGCCTGT
>CALMOI010000455.1 GCA_937871735.1 uncultured Comamonadaceae bacterium | reverse complement strand
CATCCACCCGCATTACGGCATTTTTTCGCCCGTGCGTGGCGAGTATGTGGACTTGGTCGCCACCACCACGCTGCCCGCTGGCGGTGTGCCGCTGGCCTTGGATATTGGCGTGGGCACGGGCGTGTTGTCGGCGGTGTTGGCGCGCCGGGGCGTGGCGCGTGTTATCGCCACCGACCAAGACCCGCGTGCCTTGACCTGCGCCCGCGACAACCTGCAACGCCTCGGGTTGACCGAGCAAGTCGAGGTGGTGCAAGCCGACCTGTTTCCGCCGCTGGCGCAGTATGGCCGCGCCGCGCTGATCGTGTGCAACCCGCCGTGGGTGCCCGCCCGCGCCAATTCGCCGATTGAGCACGCCGTTTATGACCCCGACAGCCGCATGTTGCGCGGCTTTTTGAACGGGCTGGCCGCGCACCTCGCGCCCGGCGGCGAGGGCTGGCTGATCTTGTCTGATTTGGCCGAGCACCTGCAACTGCGCCCGCGTGAACAGTTGCTGGGCTGGATTGCCGCCGCCGGTTTGCAGGTGCTGGGCCGACGCGATGTGCGCCCGCGCCACGGCAAAGCAGCCGATGCCACAGATCCGCTGCACACCGCCCGTGCGGCGGAAGTCACCTCGCTGTGGCGACTGGGTGTGCTGGCCTGAGCCCTGCGCTTACTTCACCAGCTTGCCCTGGCTGTTGATCACCGTCAGCTCCACAAACTTGGAGGCACTGCCCGCGCCCTTGTTGAAGCTGATTTCCAAGCCGCCCACGTCGTAGCTTTGAATGGATTGCATGGCCTTGATCAGGCTCTCGCGGGTCAGGTCTTTGCCAGCGCGGCGCAGGCCTTCGGTGGCTACTTTGGCGTCAATGTAGCCTTCCAAACTCAGGTGGGTGAAGTCGTTGAACCCGGCGGCTTTCATGGCTTGTTGGTACTCGCGCACCACGGGCACGCTCATGTTTTGCGGGAAGGGCATGACTTGGCTCACGATCAGGCCCACCGCATCTTGGCCCAGTGCCTTGATGTTGCTGGCGCTGGCCAAGGGCGACGGGCCGTACATTTGCAGTCCCTTGCGGGCCAAATTCACGTCCTTGATCACGTCCAAGCTGGGCTTGCCCACCAAGCCGAGCAACAGCGCATCGGGCTGCGCGCCCAGCAGTTTGGTGGTGGCAGCGGCGGCATCACTGGCATCAATTTCGACCGACGCGGTGGCTACGGGCTTGAGGTTGTGGCGCTCCAACGCGGCCACGGCGGCGTTCAGCACTTCCTTGCCGTAGCTGTTGTTTTGGTAAGCGATGGCGATTTTCTTGAAGCCGATGGTGCTCAGGTGCTGAATCAGCTTGTCCACCTCGTCGGCATAGCTGGCACGCAGGTTGAACAAGCCCTTGTAGTCCGTTTTGCGGATCGAAGGCGCGCCCGAGTACGGCATCAGCATGGGCAAGCCCGCCTTTTGCGCGATGGGCAAAATCATCTCGTTGTTTTGGGTGCCGAACACGTTGAAAGTGGCCAGCGTGTCGTTGGCGGCCAAGAAGGCTTCGACGTTGGCGACGGTTTTTTTCGGATCGTAGACATCGTCTTTGCTGACCAGTACGACCTTGCGGCCATTGACCCCGCCCTTGGCATTGAGCGCGTCAAAGTACACCTTGGCCCCGCGCACCAAGTCTTCGCCCACGTCGCCTTGCGGCCCGCTGAGTGGCGTGCTTTGCCCGAGGGTGATGCTGTCAGCGGTGACGCCGGGTTCGGCGGCGTG
>CALMOI010000454.1 GCA_937871735.1 uncultured Comamonadaceae bacterium | reverse complement strand
ACGGGCGATGCCGACTTGGCCGCCCAGTTCGCCAATTTGCCGTTTGACCATTTGTTTTTCACCGGATCAACCAGCGTGGGGCGCAAGGTGGCGCAGGCAGCGGCGGCCAATTTGACCCCGACCACGTTGGAGTTGGGCGGCAAGTCGCCCTGCATCGTCGATGCGTCGTGCAGCGCCCGTGATTTGCGAGATGCGGCGGTAAAGATGGCGCACGGCAAGCTGCTCAACGCCGGGCAAACCTGTATCGCGCCCGACTATGTGCTGCTGCCCCGTGGCCGTGAAGCGGAGTTTGAAGCGGCCTTCACCGAGGCGGCGACGCGCTTGTTCCCCCGCATCATCGGCAACCCGGACTACGCCAGCATTCACAGCGACAGTCACCACGCCCGCTTGCTGACCCTGTTGGCTGAAGCCAAGGCGCAGGGCGCACGTTTGGTCACGGTGCAGCCGCAGGGCGACGAACGTGTGGCGGTGTTGCAAGGTGCGACCCGGCAGATGCTGCCAGTGTTGGTGTTCAACACCACGCCCGGTATGCGCTTGCTGACACAAGAAATTTTTGGCCCGATCTTGCCTGTGCTGCCTTGCGATTCAGCGCAAGAGGCCATTGCGCATGTCAATGCGGGGCCGCGTCCGCTGGCGCTGTACTGGTTTGGCCGTGATGCCGTGGCGCGTGAGCAGGTGCTGCGCCAAACCGTGAGCGGCGGCGTGACGATCAATGACACCTTGATGCATGTGGCGCACCCCGATTTGCCGTTTGGTGGCGTGGGGGCCAGCGGCTGGGGTGCGAGTCACGGCGAGTCGGGGTTTTTGCGCTTCACGCACCAAAAGGCGGTGCTGAGTCAATCGCGCTGGAGTGGGGGCGCGCTGTTTTATCCGCCTTACGGACAGCGCTTTCAGTGGGTTGCGCGCTGGGTCAAGCGATTTTTGTGACGGGTGCTTTGAGGCTGCTGGCCATTTTGAGCAAGTAGCTGCGCGTGTTCGCGCCCAGTGCGGCCAGTCGCCCAGAGTCGGCGGCTGCTGACTGATTGGGTGGATCATCAGGAAGCGGCTCACCCGCATTCATTACCGCCAGCAAGCCTTGCGCTTGCAGCTTTTGCACGTCAGCTTGGACGTTTTCGCCGATCAACATGTGCAGCTCATCGAGGCTGCGCTGTCCGTTGGCCAGCAGCAACACCGTACGCTGGCGTGGGCTAAATTGGTGACGTTGGTTTGAGAGTTGGTGCAAGGCCTTGTTAGTGCTGACGAGGTACATGATGAAAATTCCCTAATTTGTAATGTCTTTTTTGTCTCTACGTCGTAGTATCGCGACGTTGTGTGACATGGCATTGACAGGGATTGTTTTTTGATGTTAAGAATTGTGAAATATCTGCAATTTCGTATCGCAGAGCGGGTTGGGCAGCCCTAGCCAGAGCGCGCTAGCATGGCTGGATGAATCATCCAGCTCAAGCCCCTTCTTCCGTTTCCACAACCCCAGCCCACGAGGCTGAATCTGCTGCATCACCGCCTGCTGTGCCTTGGCGGCAACATGCGTTGGTGATTGGATTGGTGGGCTTGGCGCACGCTTGTTCGCACTTCGGGCATTTGCTGCTGCCGTTGATGTTCCCGGTCTTTATGCAAGAGTTCGGCCTGAGTTACGCCCAAGTCGGTTTTTTGATGACGGTGTTCTTTGTGGTGTCGGGCACGGGGCAGGCCACGGCTGGTTTTGTGGTGGATCGCATTGGGGCGCGGC
>CALMOI010000453.1 GCA_937871735.1 uncultured Comamonadaceae bacterium | reverse complement strand
AAGACGGCCGAGTCACCGGCTGGATGAAGCAGCGTTTGGCGCTGCTGCTGGCGCATGACATCAACTTGTTGGCTTACCACTTGCCGCTGGACGCGCACCCCACGTTGGGCAACAACGCCCAGTTGGGTGCGCTGCTGGGTTTCCAGGCCGATGCGCGTTTCGGTGAGCAGGATTTGGGCTGGATGGGCGGCTGGACTGATGGAGTGGCGCTCACGCCCGCTGACCTGGCCGAGCGTGTGACGCAGCGGCTGGGGCGAGCGGTGGTGTGCGTCAGCGGCGCGGACGCAGCGCCAATCACCCGCGTGGCTTGGTGTACCGGCGGAGCGCAGAGTTACTTTGAAGCGGCCATCGCGGCGGGCGCGCAAGCCTTCATCACGGGTGAGATTTCTGAGCCGCAGGCGCATTTGGCGCGTGAATGCGGCGTAACCTTCTTGGCCTGCGGGCATCACGCCAGCGAACGCTTGGGTGCGCCCGCTGTGGCGGCGCATCTGGCGGCCCAGTTTGGGCTGGCGCACGAATTCATCGACATTCCCAACCCTGCCTGACCATGACGACTGTGCAAACTTCCAAGCCGCCCTTGTTGGCGATCACGATGGGCGACCCAGCCGGTATCGGCCCAGAAATCATCGCGCTGGCATTTCGAGATGCCCCGGCGCTGACGGCAGGCTGTTTTGTGGTTGGTGATGTGGCTACGCTGCGGCGTGCGGCCGGGTGCATCAGTGGCCCCGGCTTGCCTAGCGTGCCAGTGTGCGTGATCGAGTCGCCTTTTGATGCGCTGAGGGTGCCGCCTCGCTGTATTCCTGTGCTGCCGCTGGCCCAAGCGGGCTCCTTGGTGCCGTTCGGCCAGATCAACGCTGAGGCGGGGCGCATGGCAGCGGACAGCGTGGTCTGGGCGGCGCAGGCGGCTTTGCGCGGCGATGTGGCCGCTTTGGTGACCGCACCATTGCACAAAGAGGCGCTGGCAGCGGCTGGCGTGGCGTTTCCGGGTCACACCGAGTTGCTGCAAGCCGAAGCGGCTGCCTTTACTGGTGTCACGGTGGCGGATATGCCGGTGCGCATGATGCTGGCCAATGATGAGTTGCGCACCGTGCTGGTCAGCATTCACGTCTCTTTGCGCGATGCGATTGAGGCGGTGACGTATGACAACGTGCTGCAAACCTTGCGCATCACCCACGAGGCGGTGGGGCGGGCGCTAGGTCGTGCGCCGCGTATCGGTGTGGCGGGACTGAATCCGCACGCAGGGGAGGGCGGTTTGTTTGGCCGAGAAGAAATCGACACCATCATTCCCGCCGTTGCCGCTGCGCAAGCGCTGGGGCTGGACGTGCATGGCCCGTTTGCGCCCGATACGGTGTTCATGCGCGCCCGCGCTACGCCCGAGCGCCCCGGCGAATTCGATGTGGTGGTGGCGATGTACCACGACCAAGGCTTGATTCCCGTCAAATACCTGGGCGTGGACAAGGGGGTGAATGTCACGCTGGGTTTGCCTTTGGTGCGCACCAGCCCAGATCACGGCACTGCTTTTGATATTGCGGGCACGGGCCGCGCCGATCCGGCCAGTTTGCTGGAGGCCATTCACATGGCGCGCAATTTGGTGAGGCGCTGACCCGATTCAGCTTATTTCTTCAGGCTGTCACGAATTTCGCGCAGCAGCAGCACGTCTTCAGCCGGTGGGGGTGGCGGCGCTGCGTCAGCTTCAGCAGGCTGCGCTGTACGCTTGAGGCGATTGATTTGCTTGACCAGCATGAAGACCACGAATGCCAACAAGGCAAAGTTGACGGCCACAGTCATGAAGTTGCCGTAGGCCAACACCGGAACCCCCGCTTTTTTCAGGGCATCCAAAGTGATGGCCGTACCCGGCGGTACGTGACCCAGCGCCAAATACAGGCTTGAAAAGTCGAGCTTGCCAAACACAAGGCCCACCACCGGCATGATCATGTCGTTGACCATCGAGTCCACGATTTTCCCGAATGCGCCACCAATGATGACACCCACGGCTAAATCAAACACATTGCCTTTGAGTGCGAACTCACGAAATTCTCGAATAAAACTCACAGCCAATTACTCCATTAATTGTCAGCATTTAGTCAGTTTGACGAAATTGCGGAGGCGCATTTTTCCATGATCTGTAGCGCCGAGCAGGGAGTGCGCGTATGGCGGTTGGTGTAAATCGGGAATTCCACACGTTTGTGGGGAGTTCGGCAACTGGATCAAGCGACCTTGCTGAAAGTTGATCTTCAAATTGGCGTCGGCAGATTGCGTTGAGTTTGTAGGGGTGCGTCCAGTACAATCACGGGTTGACCCTGATACAGACAGCATTCTTGAGGATTCCCATGAGTGACACCCCAGTCGACAGCAGCAAACGGACGTGGTTGATCGCGTCCGGATGCGCCGGTGCCGTGGGCGGAGCGGCAGTAGCCATCCCCTTCGTTAGCACCTTCCAGCCATCGGAAAAAGCCAAAGCAGCCGGTGCGGCCATCGAAGTGGACATCTCGGCGATCAAGCCGGGGGAGAAGCTCACGGTCGAATGGCGCGGCAAACCGGTGTGGATCATCCGCCGCACGCCTGAGCAGCTCGAAGCGCTCAAGAAGAATGAGGGTCAGTTGGCTGATCCCAAGTCTGAGCGCACTGCGTACCCCATCCCTGCATACGCCAAGAATGAATTCCGCTCTATCAAGCCGGAAGTGTTCGTGGCTGTGGGCATTTGCACCCACTTGGGTTGCTCGCCTTCGGACAAGTTCCAAACTGGCGCTCAGCCCTCGCTGCCCAACGACTGGCCGGGTGGCTTCCTGTGCCCCTGCCACGGTTCGACTTTCGACATGGCTGGCCGCGTGTTCAAGAACAAGCCCGCTCCCGATAACTTGGAAGTGCCCGCTCACATGTACCTCTCCGACAGCAAGCTGCTGATCGGTGAAGACAAGAAGGCTTGAGGAAGACGACCATGGCTCAATTCAAGGAAATCTCCCCCAACGCCAACGCTGGCGAAAAGCTCATGAACTGGGTGGATAACCGCTTCCCAGCGTCCAAGCTCTACAAAGAGCACATGAGCGAGTACTACGCGCCGAAGAACTTCAATTTCTGGTACATCTTCGGCTCCCTGTCGCTCTTGGTGCTGGTGATTCAGATCGTCACCGGTATCTTCTTGGTGATGCACTACAAGCCAGATGCCAACTTGGCGTTCGGCTCTGTCGAGTACATCATGCGCGATGTGCCTTGGGGCTGGCTGATTCGCTACATGCACTCCACAGGCGCTTCGGCTTTCTTCGTGGTGGTGTACCTGCACATGTTCCGTGGCCTGATGTACGGTAGCTACCGCAAGCCACGTGAGTTGGTCTGGATTTTTGGTTGCGCGATCTTCTTGGCGCTGATGGCTGAAGCCTTCATGGGCTACTTGCTGCCTTGGGGCCAAATGTCCTACTGGGGCGCACAGGTGATCGTGAACTTGTTCTCGGCCATTCCCTTCATCGGCCCGGATCTGTCGCTGCTGATTCGCGGTGACTACGTGGTGGGCGATGCCACTTTGAACCGCTTCTTCAGCTTCCACGTCATTGCCGTGCCGCTGGTGCTGTTGGGCTTGGTGGTTGCACACATCATTGCGTTGCACGAAGTGGGTTCCAACAACCCTGACGGTGTGGAAATCAAGGGCCCGGACGCTCCCAAAGATGCTGCTGGTCACCCGCTGGATGGCATTCCTTTCCACCCTTACTACTCTGTGCATGACATCTTCGGTGTCAGCGTGTTCTTGATGGTGTTCACCGCCATCATCTTCTTCGCACCGGAGTTTGGCGGCTACTTCTTGGAGTACAACAACTTCATCCCGGCTGACTCGCTCAAGACACCGCTGCACATTGCACCAGTCTGGTACTTCACGCCCTTCTACTCGATGCTGCGTGCCATCACCACTGAAATGATGTATGTGCTGATCGCTTGCGTCTTGGCAGGTGCTTACTTGGGTGTCACCAAGATCAAAATGCCCGCGATTTTCAAGGGTGTGATCTTGGGCGCTGCTGTGGTGGCTGCGGCCCTGATGCTGGCGATTGATGCCAAGTTCTGGGGTGTGGTCGCCATGGGCGGCGGCGTGGTGATTTTGTTCTTGTTGCCTTGGCTGGATCACAGCCCGGTCAAGTCGATTCGCTACCGTCCTGACTGGCACAAGTATGTGTACGCCGTGTTTGTCATCGACTTCTTGGTGTTGGGTTATTTGGGCATCTTGCCGCCGTCTGAAATCGGTGGCCG
>CALMOI010000452.1 GCA_937871735.1 uncultured Comamonadaceae bacterium | reverse complement strand
GAACTGCATTTTTTGCAAAATTGTGGCGGGCGTGATTCCCTCGAAAAAAGTCTACGAAGACGAGGAAATTTTTGTCTTCAACGACATCAGCCCTTGGGCTCCGGTTCACTTTTTGATGGTGCCCAAGGCGCACATCATCTCGCTGGGTCATGTGGGCGAAGAGCACGCCGCGCTGCTGGGCCGCATGTTGACGCTGGCACCCAAGTTGGCATTCGAGCAAGGCTGCCGTCCTTACCCGGAAGGCGGCTTCCGGGTGATGACCAACACCGGCGCTGATGGTGGGCAAGAAGTGCATCACATGCACATTCATGTCATGGGTGGGCCACGCCCTTGGCGCAAAGGCTGATTTGTTAATGTCATTGGGAATTAAAGACCCCGTCTAGAATCCCACCGATTCCTTAGGAGATACACATGGGTTCGTTTTCAATTTGGCACTGGCTGATCGTGCTGCTGATCGTCGTGATGGTGTTCGGCACCAAGAAGCTCAAGAACATTGGCTCTGATTTGGGCGGTGCGGTCAAAGGCTTCAAAGACGGCATGAAAGAAGGCGGCTCGGCGGATGAGCCTGCTGCCCCTGGACAAGTGACGGGTGGCTCGGCCTCGGCCAAGAACACGATTGATGTCGAAGCCAAGACCAAATCCTGATCGCCTTCTGTGATTGACCTGGGCATTTCCAAAATGGCGCTGATCGGCGCGGTGGCGTTGATCGTCATCGGGCCGGAGAAGTTGCCGCGTGTGGCACGCACCGTTGGCACGCTGCTGGGCAAGGCTCAGCGCTATGTGGCGGACGTGAAGGCCGAGGTCAGCCGGTCGATGGAGCTGGAAGAGCTCAAAAAGGTGAAGGAAACGGTCGAGACTGCGGCGCGTGATGTGCATCAGTCGGTGCAAACCGCCGCTGTTGATTTTGAAAAGCAGTGGGACGAGCACACCAGCGGCATCGACCCTGACCACGCACCCACGGCATGGGAGCCTCCGCCGCCCGAGTACCGACACCCGAAAAAGAAGTGGCGCGTTAAACAAGGTGCCATGCCACAGTGGTACAAAGCCCGCAACGGTGTACGTACCAAAGCCCTGTCAGGGGCGGCGCGCGTGGCGCGTTACCGTCCCCAGAAATTCAACTAGTCCGCCCTTGCAGGCGATCCTCCCGGCGCATGAATCCAGCCGGGATTTTTTTGATCTGATCCATGTCCGACCCCTCCCAAGACGATGAACTCGCGGGCACTGAGCAGCCCTTTGTGCAGCATTTGGTGGAGCTGCGCGACCGACTGGTCAAGATCATCGTGGCCATTGGGGTTGCGGGCTTGTTGCTGGCAGCATTTCCGGGGCCGGGTGAGTTATACGACTTGCTGGCCGCACCGCTGGTCTCGAATTTGCCCAAAGGCGCCACACTGATTGCCACCTCGGTGATTTCCCCGTTCATGGTGCCGATCAAAATTTTGATGATGACGGCGTTCTTGCTGGCCTTGCCCGTGGTGCTGTACCAGTTGTGGGCGTTTGTGGCGCCGGGCTTGTACACGCACGAAAAAAAGCTGGTGCTGCCATTGGTGGTCTCCAGCACGGTCTTGTTTTTCATCGGCGTGGCGTTTTGCTACTTTTTCGTGTTCGGGCAGGTGTTCAAGTTCATCCAGAGCTTTGCGCCCAAGTCCATCACCGCTGCGCCTGACATCGAAGCCTATTTGGACTTCGTGCTGACCATGTTCTTGGCCTTTGGCCTCGCATTTGAAGTGCCGATTGTGGTGGTGGTGCTGGCCCGCATGGGGCTGGTCAGCATCGAAAAGCTCAAGGAATTCCGGGGCTACTTCGTGGTGTTGGCGTTCGTGATTGCCGCCATCGTCACCCCGCCGGATGTGGTGTCGCAACTGGCGCTGGCCTTGCCGATGTGCTTGCTGTACGAAGTCGGCATTTGGGCCGCGCAAGTCTTCATTCGACACACCCAAGCGCCCGACACAGGCAGTTGATCAGCTGAATCAGCGTTGTACTGCGCGAGGGTGAGGGCGCGGACGTGTGCCTGGCGTGATGCGCAGCGTCAACGCTTGCTCGTGGCGCAACAAGCCAAACGGTGCGGCTTGGCCGGGTTGTAGCGCGGCCACTTGCGTCAGCAGCTCCGCCACTTGACGCACATCGTGACCGGCCACGCTGGTGATGACATCGCCCGGCTGCAACCCCGCTTGGGCGGCGGGGCTGCTTTGCAACACGCCCGTGATCAGCACGCCAGACGTGGCTTTGACCCCAAAAGTTTCGGCCAGCTCGGGTGACAAGTTGTTGGGTTCCACGCCTATCCAGCCGCGTGTGACTTGACCCGCTTGAATCAACTCGCTCATCACTTGCTTGGCGATGGACATTGGAATCGCAAAGCCAATGCCCATGCTGCCGCCCGATTGCGAGTAAATCGCGGTGTTGATGCCCATCAAATTGCCGTTCACATCGACCAGCGCACCACCCGAATTGCCGGGGTTGATGGCCGCATCAGTCTGGATGAAGTTCTCAAACGCATTGATGCCCAAGTGATTGCGCCCCAGCGCGCTGACGATGCCGCTGGTCACGGTTTGCCCCACGCCAAACGGGTTGCCGATGGCCAGCAGCGTGTCGCCCACGCTCAGGGCGTTGGAGTCGCCCAGCACGATCACGGGCAGCTTGTCGAGGCTGATTTTCAGGAGCGCCAAGTCGGTGTCGGGGTCGGTGCCGATGACTTTGGCGGCGGCGTGGCGACCGTCGTTCAGCGTGACTTCGATTTCATCCGCGCCATCCACCACGTGGTTGTTGGTCAGGATGTAGCCGTCGGGGCTGACGATGACTCCACTGCCCAAACCGACTTGCGCCTGCTCAGACTGATCAGGAAAGAGTTGGAAGAACGGATCATTGCGACGCGGCCGCCGGGCGGCGTTTTTGCTGGTGTTGATGCTGACCACGGCTGGTGCGGCTTTTTGCGCTGCGCCGCTCAAGCTGCCCACGTTGACGCGGGTGTCGGGGTTGGATGGCGCTTCGATCACCGTCACCGCATGGCCGCTGGCGCGCGACCTGACCCAGCCCGGCTGAAGTGTGCCGACCACGAAGTAGGCGGCGAGCAGCACCGTGACGGATTGAGAGAACAGCAGCCAGAGTCGTTTCATGCTTGAAAATTGTAGGCCTGTT
>CALMOI010000451.1 GCA_937871735.1 uncultured Comamonadaceae bacterium | reverse complement strand
CTTTGCCCTGCAAGTCTTCGTAGTTGTGACCGCGAATCAGCAGCGCGCTTTGTAAGCTATTTTCTAAAATCGATTTTAGAAAATCCGTCGAAAGTGTTGGGTGCAGACCTTGCAGCCCGGCCAAGCTGGCGAAACGCTGCACGTCCTCAAAGTTGAGCTTGCCCAGGCGCATCCGGTTGATGGTGTAAACGCCGTCTTTCTTTTCCAGTTCCAGAAAGGCAAACCGCTCGTTCAGGTCGCGCTGAATGGTGCGTAGGTTGACGCCAAATTCTTCCACCAGCGCATGCGGCTCCAGCTTTTCGCCTTCATTGAGGCGGCGCAGGATTTCAGTCAGTCGGTACGCGATGGTCTCTTGATGGTTGGGTTTGTGAGGCATGTGCTCATCGTAAATACCACCCCTGACAAACCATGTCGTTTTAAGTCACTCTCAAATTTTTTTGAAAAAACCTCAGACATAACACCGCCCGATGTGTGACAGCTAGGCGGCGAGCAGACACCAGAACTTGCGAAATGTTAGCAAAGTTGCTAACATTTCGATATCATGGCTTTTGACATCGAATACTTCCACGAGCGGGTGCTGGCTGAGATTGAGTCTTGGCCCGCCGATGTGCTGGCCGACTACGCCCATCTGGTCGAGCTGCTCATGGAGCACGGCCCCAGCCTGCGCTTGCCCCACTCACGTGCCTTTGGTGATGGCTTGTTTGAACTGCGCCCGCGTGGCAAGTCAGGCATAGGCCGGGCGTTCTACTGCTTCATGATTGGCAAGCGGGTTGTTGTTCTGCACGCCTTCATCAAGAAAACTCAACAAACCCCGGATCAAGAACTGAAACTAGCTCGAAAGCGCCTCAAGGAGTTGCAACATGGCTGACCTGAAATACACCCCCGTGCGTCATCAGCACGATCAGTTTCTGGCCCGTGCCCGCAAGCGCGCCAGTTTCCAAGAGACTTATGCCGAGTTGTCGCTGGAATACCAAATCATTGGACAACTGCTGCAAGCCCGCGCCCGCGCCGGACTGACACAAGACGCGGTGGCCGAACGCATGGGTACGACCAAAAGCACCATCTCGCGGCTGGAGGCGGCGGGCAAGCACTCGCCATCCCTGTCCACCCTGAAACGCTACGCCCAAGCCGTGGGTTGCGAGTTGCAAATCACGTTAGTGCCGCAACAGGGCTGAGCGGTCTTACCCGCTCACCGATGGCGGATATCACCTTGGGGCAACTCTTGCGCCCCAGCACTTTCTACAATCTGCCGACCATGAAGCCCATCACCTACACCCGAGCCCTCGCCTTACCCGCCATCTTGCAACACCGTATCGCTATCCTTGATGGCGCAATGGGCACCATGATTCAACGCTTCAAGCTGGGCGAGGCGCAGTACCGGGGCGCGGGCTACAGCGGCGCAGATGGCGCGGGTGAGCGCTTTACCGACTTCCCGAAAGACGTGAAGGGCAACAACGAGCTGCTGTCGCTGACCCGCCCGGACGTGATTCGTGACATCCACGAAGCCTATCTGGCCGCCGGGGCCGACCTGATCGAGACCAACACCTTTGGCGCGACCACCATCGCCCAGGCCGACTACGAGATGGCGCACTTGGCGCGCGAGATGAATCTGGCCTCCGCCCGGCTGGCGCGTGCCGCCTGCGACAAGTTCAGCACGCCCGACAAACCCCGTTTTGTGGCCGGAGCCGTCGGCCCCACGCCCAAGACCGCCAGCATCAGCCCGGACGTGAACGACCCCGCCGCACGCAACGTCACCTTTGAAGAGCTGCGCGCCGCCTATTACGAGCAAGTCGAAGCGCTGGTCGAAGGCGGCTCGGACGTGCTGCTGGTCGAAACGATTTTTGACACGCTCAACGCCAAGGCGGCGCTGTTTGCCATCGATGAGTATTTTGAGAACTCGGGCGAGCGCCTGCCCATCCTCATCAGCGGCACGGTGACCGATGCCTCGGGCCGCATCCTGTCGGGCCAGACCGTGACGGCTTTCTGGCACAGCGTGCGCCACGCCCGCCCGCTGGCGGTGGGCCTGAACTGCGCCCTGGGCGCGACGCTGATGCGCCCTTACATCCAGGAGCTGGCCAAGGCCGCGCCGGACACCTTCATCAGCTGCTACCCCAACGCCGGTCTGCCCAACCCGATGAGCGACACCGGCTTTGACGAAACCCCAGACGTGACCAGCCGACTGGTGCGCGAGTTTGCGGCGGAAGGGCTGGTGAACATCGTCGGTGGCTGCTGCGGCACCACGCCCCAGCACATCAACGCGATCCACGACGCGGTGGCCCCGCTGAGCACGCGCCGCCTGAACGGGTTTTACGCCGAAGCGGCCTGAGGCGGCCCCAACGCCCGCAAGCTGCGGGCGAGGTAGAGCGCAGCCAAGTCGCGGCTGAGTTGCTCATCGCTCAATTGGGTGAGGGCCAGTAACTCGGTGAAGGTGTAGGCTTTGCGGCTGATCATCTGCATCAGCTTGACTTGACGCACTGGCACCAAGTCGCGCTCTACGGCGGGCAGTTGGCGCAATACCAGCGGTGCTTCGCGGTAGCGCCCCGGCAGCACCTTGTTGCCCTCTAGGTCGAACAGCGCAAAGCGCCACAGGGCCGCAGTCATGGTGGTGCGCCGATAACCCGGCGGCGAACTGAACGCGGCAGCCGGGCGGCGCTGCAATTGCCAGCCGCGCATTTCCGTGATCAGCACCTGCTCCTTCAGGTACGTTGCGCCAGTTTCGGGCTTGAGCACTGCCACCAACTGCGACGTTGAAGTCAGCACATGAAAGCACTGTCCTTCTTTGAGCTTGGCGCTTTCTTTCCAGAGCAAGCGCCCCAGTCGGGCTTCAATTTCTACCGAGGTCGCCCACTGATCTTGATGGCGCACAGGCGCAGGCGCGGGTTTCGATGACAAGCCCATCATCCACGAACTGACATTGATCGGGCCGATTTGCTCCAACTCCGCATCAATGCGGCGGCGCAAGGCGTCCCGCGCCATCTTGGCATCGGGGGGCAGGCTAGAGGAACTCATGGTGCGAAGTGCAAAGCAGGACTGAAATCCGGGCGCAGATCAGTGTGGAACAGCTTGACATTTTGAAGCCGAGACAAGGCGCAGATCCAACTATTTACGCTTATTTACGGCCTGCCGTAGCAATTGCACCGCAATCAGGCGATGGCTTTGCCTCGGTGGCCGCAAAGCATGTCCGTTAAAATTGCGCGCCTCCAAGGAGCGTTGCAGCGAAACCCATGCTCAGGGTGTTCGTCAGGCTTGGATCCCCGGCGCACCGGGACGCAACGACGCTCACCTGTTTGGCGCTTTTCCAGGTGAGTTGCTGCATGTCTGATTCTTCCATTTCTTTGTCCTCTCCCGTTGCTGCGGTGTCTGCCGCTGCTTTGTCCGCTGTGCCGCCCATGAAATTGTCGGGGCTGGAACCGGTGTCGGTTGATGCTTCGTCGCTGTTCGTCAACGTGGGCGAGCGCACCAACGTCACCGGCTCCAAGATTTTTGCACGAATGATCTTGAACGGTGAGTTCGAGAAAGCTTTGGCCGTGGCCCGCCAGCAAGTCGAAAACGGCGCGCAGGTCATCGACATCAACATGGACGAGGCCATGCTCGACAGCCGCGCCGCGATGGTGCGCTTTTTGAACCTGATTGCCGGTGAAACCGACATCGCCCGCGTGCCGATCATGATCGACAGCTCCAAGTGGAGCGTGATCGAAGCCGGGCTGCAATGCATTCAGGGCAAAGGCATTGTCAACTCGATCAGCATGAAAGAAGGCGTGGACGAGTTCAAGCGCCAAGCCAAGCTGGTCAAACGCTACGGCGCAGCCGCCGTGGTCATGGCGTTTGACGAGCAAGGCCAAGCCGACACCTGCGCCCGCAAAATCGAGATTTGCGAACGCGCTTACCGCATCTTGGTCGATGAGGTGGACTTTCCGCCCGAAGACATCATCTTCGACCCCAACATCTTCGCCATCGCCACCGGCATTGAAGAGCACAACAACTACGCCGTGGACTTCATCGAGGCCACGCGCTGGATCAAAGCGAATCTGCCGGGCGCGAAGGTCAGCGGCGGCGTGAGCAACGTGTCTTTCAGCTTCCGGGGCAACGACCCGGTGCGCGAGGCCATCCACACCGTGTTCCTGTACCACGCCATCCAGGCGGGCATGGACATGGGCATCGTCAACGCGGGCATGGTGGGCGTGTACGACGACCTGGAACCCGTGCTGCGCGAGCGCGTGGAAGACGTGGTGCTCAACCGCCGCCCCGACGCCGGTGAGCGCCTGGTCGAGATCGCCGAAACCGCCAAGAGCGGTGCCAAGGACGAAAGCAAGCGACTCGAATGGCGCGGCACGCCCGAGCACCCCAGGACCGTGGGCGAGCGCCTGTCGCACGCGCTGGTGCACGGCATCACCGACTTCATCACCGAAGACACCGAAGAGGCCTACCGCGCCATCCTGGCCAAGGGCGGCCGCCCGCTGCACGTCATCGAAGGCCCGCTGATGGACGGCATGAACGTGGTGGGCGACCTGTTTGGCGCGGGCAAGATGTTCCTGCCCCAGGTGGTGAAAAGCGCCCGCGTGATGAAGCAGGCCGTGGCCCACCTGCTGCCCTACATCGAAGAAGAAAAACGCCTGCAAGCCGAAGCCGGTGAAAACGTGAAAGCCAAGGGCAAGATCGTGATCGCCACCGTCAAGGGCGATGTGCATGACATTGGCAAAAACATCGTCACCGTGGTGCTGCAATGCAACAACTTTGAAGTGGTCAACATGGGCGTGATGGTGCCCTGCCACGAAATTTTGGCGCGTGCCAAGGCCGAGGGGGCCGACATCATCGGCCTGTCGGGCTTGATTACGCCCAGCTTGGAAGAGATGCAGTACGTGGCGGGCGAGATGCAAAAGGACGAGTACTTCCGCAGCCGCCAAACGCCGCTCTTGATTGGCGGGGCCACCACCAGCCGCGTCCACACCGCCGTCAAAATCGCGCCGCACTACAGCGGCCCGGTGGTCTATGTGCCCGATGCTTCACGCAGTGTCAGCGTGGCGCAGGGGCTGCTGTCCGACAACGCCGCCCAGTACATCACCGACCTGAACGCCGATTACGACCGGGTGCGTGCCCAGCACGCGGGCAAAAAGCAAGCGGTGCTGTGGCCGCTGGCCCAGGCCCGCGCCAACAAAACCGCCATCCGCTGGGACGGCTACACCCCGCCCGCGCCCAAGTTCATCGGTCGGCGCGTCTTCAAGAACTTTGATCTGGCCGAGCTGGCCAAGTACATCGACTGGGGGCCGTTCTTCCAGACCTGGGACTTGGCTGGGCCGTACCCCGCCATCTTGCAAGACGCCGTGGTCGGCGAGCAGGCGCGCAAGGTGCTGGCTGACGCGCAGCAGATGCTGCAACGCCTGATCGAAGGCCGCTGGCTCAGCGCCAGCGCCGTGGTCGGCATCTACCCGGCCAACACCGTCAACGACGACGACATCGAGCTGTACACCGACGAAAGCCGCAGCCAAGTCGCCCTGACCTGGCACGGCCTGCGCCAGCAGACCGAAAAGCACGAGGTCGATGGGGTGATGCGCCCCAGCCGCTGCCTAGCCGACTTTGTCGCGCCCAAGGGCGTGGCGGCGGACTACGTGGCGGTGTTTGCCGTCACCGCCGGGCTGGGCGTGGAAAAGAAAGAGCAGCAGTTTGTGGACGCGCACGACGACTACAACGCCATCATGTTCAAGTCGCTGGCTGACCGCTTGGCCGAAGCCTTTGCCGAGTGCCTGCACCAGCGCGTGCGCCAAGATTTGTGGGGCTACGCGGCGGGTGAATCGTTGGACGTGGCCGCGCTAGTGGCCGAAAAATACCAAGGCATCCGCCCCGCCCCCGGCTACCCGGCCTGCCCGGATCACAGCGTCAAGCAAGGCATGTTCGACCTGCTGGCCTGCGACGACATCGGCATGGGCTTGACCGAGAGCTTGGCGATGACCCCGGCGGCCAGCGTCAGCGGCTTCATGCTGAGCCACCCCGAGAGCTGCTACTTCAACGTCGGCAAAATCGCCGCCGACCAAGTCCACGACTTGGCCGCCCGCCGGGGCCTGCCCGAGGCGCAGGTGCAGCGGTTGTTGGCTCCGAATTTGTAAATTGATCTGACGGCAAGCAAGGCCAACAGGAGTTGCT
>CALMOI010000450.1 GCA_937871735.1 uncultured Comamonadaceae bacterium | reverse complement strand
TCTCCCACACCGGATAAATCAGCAGCAGCAGCGGAAACCACGGCGAGACATCGACATTGCGCTGCACCAGCGAGATACTCGCCAGCGCAATCACCACACCCCAGATATACGCCCCACCATCGCCAGCAAACAACATGCCGCGCGGGTAGTTCCACACCAAAAATCCGCCAGTTGCCGCGGCGGTACACACCAACAGCGAGGCCAACGCCCGGTCGCCCACCTGCAGTGCCACATGCGCTAGCGCCAAACAAATAATCAAGGCCACCATGCCGGCCAAGCCGTTGTAGCCGTCAATGATGTTGAAAGCATGCGGCAAGCCCGTCACTGCCAGCAACACCAAGCCCCAGCCCAGCCAAGGCGCGGCCAGCAGCACCGCATCGAGCCACGGCCAGCCCAGACGCGACACCGTCAAGCCCAGCACCGTCACCGCCAACACGCCCGACAGCGCCGTTAGACCCAAGCGGTAATACACGCGCAGGCGCTGGGTCAGATCTTCGGCAATGCCACCCACCGCCGACGGCAGCAGCACCATTAGCCAACCACCCACCCAGCCGCCCATATTCACCGAACCGGGGTCACCCAAGAGCGCCGTCTGCACCATGCCCAGCACCCAACTGCTGACCAGCCCCAGCAGCAGTGCGGCACCGCCCAAGCGCGGAATATCGCCAAAATGAAAGCGCTGCGGCATGCCATCGGCGTAATTGGCCGCGTGACCGCGCATCCAGCGCACCACACCACCGGCGGCCAGTGCTGCCACGACAAACGCGACCAAAGACAACCAAATCATGAAGAAGCGCCCATACCTGCGGTGCGCTGCGCCGAATCGCCGCACAGCAGGCGCGCTTGGCGGTACACCGGCGAACGCCACAAGCGCAGCAAACTGCGCACATGCCAACGCAAATGCCCCCAGCGCTGGTGGCTGGCGCGCTGGCCGCTGTGCTCTATCTGCACCGGTGCCTGCACCAGCGCCAGCCCGGCCAAACGCACGCGCAGGCACAGGTCCACATCTTCGCAATACATAAAGTAAGACTCATCAAAGCCGCCAACGGCCTGCCACACCGGCTGGGGCAACACCAAGCACGCCGCATTGACCCAATCGACCCGCAGTTCACGCCGGCCTAATGCGTGGCGGCGCAACAAGGCTTGGGGTGTTGGGAGTTCACGCTCGCTGTCTTGCAACTGGCCTTGTGCGTTGACCTGCACTGGATAAGCGCAGCCAGCGCCCGGCGCAGCGGCGGCTTGCACCAGCGCGGCAAACGGATCACCGCCAGTCAACACTACGTCGGGGTTCAAAACGCAGACAAACGGCTCATCTGCCGCAGCGAGCGCGCGATTGTGGTTGGCACCAAAACCCAGCGGCAGGGAGTTGCGAACAATTTGCAGCAAAAATGGCCAGCCACCCGGCGGCGGCTCAGGCTCAGGCTCAGGCAGATTGAGCGTCAACACCACCCGGCGCACACTACTGGCAGCCAGCTGCACCCCCTCGGCCAAGGCATATAGCAAAGGCTGCACCGTCGAGCCGTGCCCGTGGCTGACCACGGAAACGACTACGCACGCTTGGCTTGGTGTTGCCTCTAACATTTACTTCGTGACGCAGCTGCGCCATTCCAGTGTTATGGCACCAACCATCGGTTGGCCAGTGCAATACTCGCTTGCCGATCCTCTCCTGCCAGCGACTGCAAACGCAGGTGTGACACCAGATACAGATAGCGTGCTTGGGCCAAATCGCGCAAGGCTACTGTTTTTTGCTGCTCTGCATTCAGGACGTCCAACGTCGTGCGACTGCCTGCTTGGAACGATTTACGGTTAGATAGCACAGCCTGCTCTGCCGAATAGACCGCTTGCTGCAATGCTTTGATGCGCGCGATACCCTCAGTGACGCCCCTAAACTCGCGGTGTACTCGCACGCCCAAGTCACGGCGCGTAGCCTCGATCATTTCTTGCACACGCTCTTGTGTCGCCACGGCCTGACGCACTGTGGAGCTGACCTGCCCACCGGCATACAACGGTATCGACAGCTGCAAGCCAATCACTTTGTTGTCATAGCGCGAATTTACGCTGGTGACGTTATCGCTATTGGTGCGCGCCCATTGGGCTATGGCATCCAAAGTCGGCAAATGCCCCGCCTGATTTTTTTTAATCTCTTGTTGCGCAGCCTCCAACTGCGCCCGCAATGACTGCAATTCGGGACTGCTTTGCTCTGCTCGCTCAATCCATGCATCAACAGAATTAGGTGCCGGCACTACCGGCGTAAAACCAGCCACATCCAGCTGCGCCAGCGCAGTAGCACTTTGGCCGGTCAAAACATCAAGGCGGCGGCGCGTGAACTCCACGTTTTGGCGTGCTTCCAACTCCTGCGCCACCGTCATATCCAAGCGCGCTTGTGCTTCATCCACATCGGTACGCGTACCAGTGCCCGCTGCAAATCCCTTGCGCGCGGCATCTAGCTGCGTGGTGTAGGTGTCTTTTTGCGCCAGCGCTAAAGCCAGCTGATCACTGGTGAGCAAGGCTTCGAAATACGCCTCTCCCACCCGCACCACCAAACTCTGCTCATCACGCTCTAAGTTGGCATTGGCCTCCTCGACTTGCGCCTGCGCTTGGCGCAACTGGGCGGTGAGATAAGGGCGATACAAGGGCTGACGCACTGAAATCGTCTGATTGCTAGAGAAATAATTGACTTGGTTCGTCGTTCGCTGACCTAACAGGTTTTTTCCTTCGCTAGTCAAGTCGTTGTAATTACGCCCCATGCTGAGCGACACATTGGGACGCAACTGCGATTTGGCTTGCGGCAAGCGCTCGCGACCTGCTGCAGCACCAGCCCGCGCTGCGCGAATCGTGGCATCGTTTTCTAGCGCCGCGTCATAAGCCTGCTGAAGATCCATGCCTGATGCCATGCCAGCTAATCCCAGACACAACCCCAAACCCACCATCAAACGCGCGAGTGTCTGCATCCGTGAAACT
>CALMOI010000449.1 GCA_937871735.1 uncultured Comamonadaceae bacterium | reverse complement strand
CTGAACTTGCCGATTGAAGGTTCGCTCAACGACCCGCAGTTTCACCTGGGGCCAGTGATTTTCAAGGCCATCGTGAACCTGATTGGCAAGGCCTTGCTGTCGCCGTTTTCGCTGCTGTCCAGCGCCTTGGGCGGCGCGGGCGAGGAAATGAGCCAAGTCAGCTTTGCCGCAGGCAGCGCCACGCTCACCCCCGACGCGATGAAGAAGCTCGACCAAGTCGCCAAAGCACTGGCAGACCGGCCCGCGCTGAAGATGACCGTGGTGGGCGAGGCGCAACTCGAAGCCGAGCGCACCGGCTACCAGCGCGAGCGCCTGAACGCCTTGGTGCAAGAAGAAAAGCGCCGCGAGCAGGTGCTGGGCGGCGCGGGGGCCAGTCTGGTCAGCCGTGCGCTGTCGGTGGTGACGACGCAGCCCAAGGTCGATTTGTCAGCGGTTTCGGTGCCACCCGCCGCGACGGCAACCGCCGTGACCACCGTGGTCAGCGACGAGGAGTACCCGCAGTTCCTCAAATCGCTGTACCAGCGCGCCGACATTCCCAAGCCGCGCAACGTGGTTGGCCTGACCAAAGATGTGCCGGTGCCCGAGATGGAGGCGCTGCTGCTCAGTCACATCGCCGTCAATGAAGACCGGGTGCGCGAGCTGGCCACGCAGCGCGGCGTGGCGGTGCGGGACTACTTGGCTTCGCGCCAGTTGCCGCTGGAGCGCTTGTTCTTGGGTGCAGCCAAAACGCCCACGCCCGCCGAGGCAGCCGTCCTGACGGTGTGGCATCCGCACGCGCTGTTGCAGTTGTCGGCCAAATAGCCGGGCATGAAAGCCATGCTGAACGGGCATATCTCAGTGTGCGTACAGGGGCTTGCGCGAGGGCGGGGGCTGGGTCACAGTCGTGCTGACCACTCCCACCTTGCCCCGCACCATGCTTGACATCCTGTCCATCACCGGCCCGATCTACATCACCATCATCATTGGCTACGTTTGCACTCGTCTGGGCTTGTTTGGCAAGGCTGACATGCGGGTGTTTGGCAAATTCGTCATCAACTTGGCGCTGCCTGCGCTGCTGTTCAACTCGCTGTCGCAGCGTCCGTTGGCCGAGATTTTGAATGGCCGTTACCTGCTGATTTACACCGTGGGTTCGCTGGTGGCCGGTGGTTTGGGGCTGGTGTGGGCGCGGCTGGTGATGCGGCAAAACCCCACGGCCAGCGCCATCAGTGCGATGGGCATGTGCTCGTCCAACAGTGGTTTTGTGGGCTACCCGATTGCGCTGCTCACGCTGGGGCCGGTGGCCGGGGTGCTGCTGGGCCTGAACATGATTGTCGAAAACCTGCTGGTGATTCCGCTGATGTTGGCCTTGGCCGACCGAGGGCAGGGCGCAGGCAGCCATTGGGTGCAGACGCTGCGCCAGTCGCTGGTCAACTTGGTGCGCAACCCGATGGTGATGGCGCTGGTGGTGGGGTTCGTGTTTGCGCTGCTGCAAGTCAAGCTGCCCGCGCCAGTGGTGCGCACCATCAACCTGTTTTCGCAAGCCAGCGGCGCGCTGTCGCTGTTCGTGATTGGCGGTGCCTTGGTGGGGCTGGAGATCAAAGGCATGCTGAGCCCGGTGCTGCACATCAGCGCCATGAAGCTGCTGGTACACCCGCTGTCAGTGTTGGCGACGCTGCTGCTGGCCGAAGCCGCAGGCCAGTTGCCGATGGAACCCGCCATGCGTGCCGGAGCCATCTTGCTGGCCGCCTGCCCGATGATGGGCATTTACCCCATCTTGTCGCACAAGTACGGCCAAGAAGGCCTGAGCGCCGCCGCTTTGCTGATGGCCACGGCGGCTTCGTTTGTCAGCATCAGCACGATTTTGTGGCTGCTGCACGCCACGCCGGGGTGGTTGGGGTAGGGCGGTTGTGGCGGCTACTTCACCGCCAACCGCTCCAGCGCTGTCTGGCGGATCAGTGCCAGCGTGGCTTGCTGGGTCAAGGTGGCGGGGCGTAGCGAACTGGTGGCCAGCGCCAGCCGGGTGCGCAGCGGCGGCTCGCTGATGGCGC
>CALMOI010000448.1 GCA_937871735.1 uncultured Comamonadaceae bacterium | reverse complement strand
GCTACACCGACCTGGTCAACCAGTGGCAGATCATTGCCTGCGCCCGCCACGGCAAAACTGCCGCGCTGGTGGCGCCATTCAAGCCCAAAGATGCGGAACTGTTTTCCATCATCAGCGGCTTTGATGCGGCTTACAGCGCCTACAACGGCTACCAAGCTGGCATGGAGCGCTTTTGGACGCTCAAGTACTTGCAGCAAAACAACGTCACCGAACTGGTCGCCACCACCTTCAAAGAAGGCCCCGGCGGCAGTTGGCTGGTGCGCGCTGACGAATTGCCGCTGGTGTTCCCGGTGCTGGGCGGATCGGGCCTGTCACGCGGGGCCAAGCTGCGCGTCAAGCTGGGCGAGATTGACGAAATCGCGCTTGACGTGAGCGGCACCGTGCTGGAGCGCCTTGATGCCGAAGCCGCGCCCGAGTCCGAATCCACCGAAGAAGACGATGACGAACCCGCCGCCGGCCCGATTGCCATCGCGGTCGATTTGAACGAAGCCGAGCCCGCATCGGGCGATAATTCTGCACCGTGAACCTCCGATCTTTCAGCATCCTCCAAATCGCGCTGGGCGCGTCTATTGCCGTTCACGCCACGTTGCTGGCGGTGCGGTTTGTCGATCCTGCCGGTTTTGAGCGGGTGTTCAAAGACATGCCGATGGAAGTCATCTTGGTCAACGCCAAGAGCAACGATCCGTCGGACAACGCCAAGTTCATCGCGCAGCACACGCTGGCGGGCGGCGGCAACGACGACCAAGGTCACGCCACCACGCCGCTGCCACCCTCGGCCATGACGCAAATGGGCGATGCAACTGAAGATGAGCAGCGCAAGATCGAAGCCATGCAGGCGCAGCAAACCCAGTTGCTGGCCCAATTGCGCCAGCAACTGGCCAACATGCCGCGCCCTGATCCGCAAAACCCCAGCACCGCCAACGAGGCCGCTGCGGTAGAAGAAAAGCGCCGTCAGCTCTTCAATTTGCTGGCTGAAATTGAGCGCCGTGTGAATGAGCAAAACACCCGGCCACAAAAGCGTTATATCGGCCCTGCAACCCGTGAAGAATCCTACGCCGTCTACTACGACAAGCTGCGTCGCCGCATCGAAGACCGAGGCACCGAGAACTTCCCAAGCACCGGTGGACGCAAGCTCTATGGCGAGTTGATCATGCTGATCACTGTTGACAGCGCAGGCCACGTGCTGGAAACCGAGGTCGTGCAGTCTTCGGGCAATGTATCGCTGGATCGGCGCGCCATGGAAATCGCCCGCAGTGCCGGGCCGTTTGGTCGCTTCTCTGACGATATGCGCCGCAAGGCCGAGCAAATTGTGATGGCATCGCGCTTCAAATTCACTCGCAACGACACCCTAGAAACCCGCGCGGTAGATGCCTCTGCGCCTGCGAACTGAGCTTCAATCATGGATCACTACAGCCTGCTGGGCAACCCCGTTGAGCACAGCAAATCACCATGGATTCAAAGCCGCTTTGCCGAACTGACTGGCGAAGCTGTGCACTACGACAAGCAACTGGTGGCCTTGGATGGTTTCACCGCTGCCGTGCAAGCCTTCAGCGCAGCGGGCGGCAAGGGCTGCAACGTCACCGTGCCGTTCAAGCTGCAAGCCGCTGCCTTGGCCACCCACCCCAGCGCCCGCGTGCAGTTGGCCGGAGCCTGCAACACCCTGCGCTTTGACGACCACGAAATCCACGCAGACAACACCGACGGCATCGGCTTGATGCGCGACATCACCGACAACGCAGGCGTGCCGTTGACCGGGCGCGATGTCTTGCTGATTGGCGCAGGCGGCGCAGGCGCAGGGGTGCTGGGGCCGCTGCTGGAACTGCGCCCACGCCGCGTGGTGCTGGCCAACCGCACCGCCGAGCGCGCCCACCAAGTCGCCGCCGTCCATGCCGCCTTGGCCACTGAACATGGCGTGATGTTGGAGTCGTGCGGTTTGGCCGATGCGCCGGTTCTCGAATCGAGCTTTGATGTGGTGCTGAACGCCTCGTCCAGCAGCTTGCACGGCACGGGTGTGCCGGTGCCCGCCAGCGTGCTGCGTCCCGGCGCACTGGCGTGCGACCTGATGTACGGCCCCGCAGCACAAGCCTTTTTGGACTGGGCGCAGGCTCACGGTGCCACGCCGCGCGACGGCCTGGGCATGTTGGTGGAACAAGCCGCCGCCGCCTTTGCCTTTTGGCGCGGCGTGTACCCGCCCACAGGCCCGGTGCTGACTGAAATGCGCCAGCGACTCGCGGCCTCGTGAACTGGCGTCATCCTCGCACCATGAAAGACTTCTGGCGTTGGTTGATGCTGGTGGTTCTGGCAAGTGTCGCGCTGCAAGCGTTTTTCTTGGCACGCATCGCGCTGATGCTGGTCATCAACCCAGAATCCACCACCTTTGAGCGCTCAGAAGCGTGGCGGGTGTACACCAGCACACCCCAAGCGGGTTGGCGGCAAGAGTGGGTGCCTTACGAGCGCATCTCCGACAACCTCAAGCGCGCCGTGATTGCCTCAGAAGACGGCGACTTTGTGAACCACAACGGCGTGGAGTGGAACGCCATCGAAAAAGCCTGGCAAAAAAACAGCAAGGCCGCAGAGCAAGC
>CALMOI010000447.1 GCA_937871735.1 uncultured Comamonadaceae bacterium | reverse complement strand
CTTGTGGGGGTGTAGGGCGCGACCACGAAAGCGGCCATTGCGGCAGCGTCCAGCCGCCGCGCAATCGGCGGCCAAGGGGTCAGCAAGGCCGACAGCGAGATGGCGCAGAAATCGTGCGTCAGCGGTGCGCCGACACGGGCGGCGCAGCTGTTGAGGGCCGAAGCCCCCGGCACGATTTCTACTGCTATGCCCTCCTCGCCTTCGGCGGGCGGTGTCCAACCAGCCTGAAACAGCACCTCGAACGTCGGGCCAGCCATGCCGTACACCCCGGCATCACCGGAGGAGATCAAGGCCACTTTTTTGCCCTCACGCGCCCGATCCAGCGCCTCAATGGCGCGGTCAAGCTCTTCGGTCATGGACTTGCGGATGATCTCTTTGCCCTCAATCAGATCCGCCACCAGCTTGATGTAGGTGACGTAGCCGATGATGGTGTCGGCTTCGGCAATGGCGGCACGAGCCCGCCCGGTCATGTGCTCGGTGCTGCCGGGGCCGATGCCCACCAGCATGATTTTTCCAACGGCCATAGGTGCTTTCAGGTCAAGTCAGTTCGTTCAAATTCAGGCGGCTGCGCCTACACGTTGCAAGGTGACTTCGTCCAAGCACAGAGCGGCCCAGCGGCTGTTTTTCAGGTGGCGGGCACCCAGCGTCAGCACCACGGTCAGCACCGGCTCAATCAGCACCAAGCTGATGTAGGAGCTGGCGAACAAGGCCCAGTCGGCGACCGGCGTGGCGGTGTTGCTGATCGACAGCCAAAAGCCCACCATCAGCGTCACGCCGGTGTAGTACACGGCATCGAGCTTGCAGACGTTGGCCAAGGTCAGCGTGCTCAGCTTGCGGCCCATGCCGTGGTGCAGCACCACCAGCGGCACCGCCAAGCTCAAGAAGTTGACCGACAGGTGTGCCAAGTCTTGCGGCTCAAACACCAAGCCTTGCAGCAGCAGGCCGATGCCAAACCCAAACAGCGTCGGCACAAAGCCAAACAGCAAATAGATCGGCATTGCGCCCACCATGTGCAGCTCAGACGGGCCTATCGGCATGTGCCACGCCTGCATCAGCGCAGAAAAGAAGAATGCGGCCAGCGCGGTGCGCAGCCAAGTGGTGGGGCTTTTGAGCCAGCCTGCGCTGTGCGCGCCCAAGAGCGCCGTAGCCGCGACAGAGGCGTAGGCGATTTTGTCCTGCGAGAGGATGCCAATTTCGATGTGCATAGTGTGTCCTTCAACCTAAATGTGTGAAAACCGGGGGATGCAGCATCCCCCGCGAACCAACACGGCAACCCTGGGCGGAATGCCGTGTGACGTAGCCTCTCACTCCCAGAAGAGGCTGCATGGGTAACGGGCCACCGACACGGTGGCGTTCTTGCCATCGGGGCCCCGAAATTTGTGTTTTTCGACCAGCAGGTCGTGCAGATCAGTGCCCGCCGCCAGCAAAGCCGCCGCTTCGCTGACCGAGGGCGTGCCCATGTAGCGCAGCACGGTGGCCGACGGGTTGGGCACCGGCACCGCCGCCAGTTGCGCGGCGCTGTAGTGGCGCACCGGCCAGCGGTGCTGCGCGGCCAGCGTGATGAATGCGACTTCATCGGCCTTGGCGGCAATCGTCGCCATCACGCGCACCTGCGCCAGTTCTGCGCCGATCAAGGCCAGCGCTTGGGCGATGCAGGTTTGCACCGTGGCCAAGGGCGTGCCCCGGTCACAGCCCAAGCCCAGCGCCAGCACCAATTGCGGCGGCGGCAGTGGATGATCTGGCGCAGGCAGGCTCACGCAGCGGCCTCCGCCTCTAGCGGCGGGCGGTAGACCACCAGCCGCTCGGCCCAAGCCGCCCACATCTCGGGCGTGACCGGGCTGTGCGTGACCCACAGCACCGCTTTGTGGTGCTCGGGGCGCACTTGGGCAAAGTCGCCCAACAGTTCGATGTTGGCGGGCAAGGGCGTGGGCCGCGTCCACCAGTGCGGGCTGCCCGCGTCTTGCACAAATGCCACCGGTTCGCCGTTGACCACTTGCGCCGACACGCGGGTGATGTTGAGCTTGGGCGCTTCCACCCGCCAGCCCAAATGCCGCCCCAAAATGTCCACCGGAATGGTCTTGCCCACGTCTGACGCGGTGGTCAACACTGGCGTGGCCCCGATCAAATCAGCGATGCGCTCGCTCCAAACGTTGGCCCCGCCCACATGGCCCGACAGCACCGGGATGACGAACTGCCCCGCATCGTCCACCACCGTCACGCCGGGGTCTTCGTCTTTGGACTTGAGCACTG
>CALMOI010000446.1 GCA_937871735.1 uncultured Comamonadaceae bacterium | reverse complement strand
AAATCGCCGCGCCACAGGCTGCTGAGCGCCAACAGCGGCACGCGGTGCAGTTGCTGGTCGATTTGCAGTGTGGCGCTGTCATCCGCCAATCCAACCAGCACGGCATAGACCGGCGCTGCGCCAGTGCTTTGCAGCGTGATCCAACCGGGGCGACCCAGCTGGCGCAGCAGCGGCCAACTGATGCTGCCGCTCGCGGCATTGAAGCACTGCACCCGCTGGCGTGCGGCTTCAGTGCAAGGGTCGTCGCTGCCCAGCGTCAAATTCCAAGCATGGCTCAAATTACGCCATGCGGCTGATGGCTCGTGCGGCAGTTGTTGCAGCAGCGATGCATTCAGCTCGCGGTGCTCGATCACCGTGGGGGCGAGTGGTACCGCAGAGGCCACAGTCACCGTGGGCCGCGCAGCGCTGGCGGCACTTCCCGCTGGTACCGCCGCAGTTGCCGTGACCGACGATGCAGCCAATGCCGCACTGGCAGCGGGTGCAGACACCGGCATCGGTGTCGTCGTGCTGCCTGCGAGCAGACGTTGCGTGGGTGACCAGCCCCACACCAGCGCGCCAGTCAACAACGCACCTGCGGCCAAGCCCCAGCCCAGTTGGGCATAGCGTGGCGCAGCGGCTGGCTTGCCATGCTCGGCACCAAACACCTCGGCGGCGGCTTGGTCAACCATTTGGCGGCTGACTTGCTGCTGGCTGTGTGCCCAAGCTCCGAGCAACGCCCGGTCACACAGCAAATTGATGCGCCGGGGCACGCCACGCGACTGCTGCCAAATGCGTTTCAACGCCACGGCATTGAACGGCAGCGCGCCACGGTGCCCGGCCACCGACAGCCGGTGCTGGATGTACTGGGCCGTTTCACCTTCGCTCAGCGCGCCCAGGTGAAAACGTGCAATCACCCGCTGCGCCAACTGCTCCAGCTCAGGCTGGGCCAGCATGGTGCGCAATTCAGGCTGGCCGATCAGCACAATTTGCAGCAGCTTGCGCTCGCTGGTTTCCAGATTGGTGAGCAGCCGCAGCTGCTCCAGCACGTCGGCGCTCAGGTTCTGCGCCTCGTCAATGATCAGCACATTGTTGTGGCCTTGCGCGTGCGCTTGCAGCAAGAAAGCGTTGAGCGCGTCGATGTAGTCTTTGACGCTGGCCGCGCCGTGGGTGGCGGGCTGAACTGTCAGCCGAAACTCGTCGCAGATGGATTGCAGCAGCTCCGGCACCGTCAGCTTGGGGTTGAAGATGTACGCCACATGGCACTGCGGCGGAATTTGCTCCAGGAAGCAGCGGCACACCGTGGTCTTGCCCGCGCCGATGTCGCCCGTCAGCAGCACGAAACCGCCGCCACCGCCCACGCCGTACAGCAGATGCGCCAGCGCCTCGCGGTGGCGCTCGCTCATGAACAGGTATCGCGGATCCGGGGCGATAGAAAACGGGTCTTGCGTCAGGCCAAAGTGTTGCGCGTACATGGTGGGCATACAAAAAATCAAGCGCGGTTCAGCCAGCGTTCTGGCGAGAGTGCGCGGGCCTGCCGCAGCGGGATCGGCAGCGGCTCGCCATGCAACTGGGTGGCGATCAACTCGCCGCACAGCGTGGCCAGCGTGATGCCGCGTGCGCCCATCGCGGTACACAGCCACAGGTCGGGCAGGCGGGCCGCATCCAGCGGGCCGACCACCGGCACCCGGTCAGGCACGGTGCAGCGCACGGCGGCCCAGGTTCGGACTTGGCCTGCGTCCAGTTGCGGGTGCAGCAGCGCAGCCGCTTCAGGCAGCAGGGTGTGCAGCTTCTCGAAATTGGTCACGCTGTCTTCGGGGCGCAGCAGGGCTTGTGCGCAACCGCGTTCGAAGGTGGAGCCGGTGTACCACGCCGGGCCTTCGGACGTGCCCAAGCCGCTGATCAAGCTGCCCAAGCCGTTGACGGGGAAGGGCGGCAGCGCATCAACGCCGTCAGCAGGCAGCAGTCCCCAAGCGATTTGGCCGCGCAGCGCGTGCAAGGGCAGCGGGGGCTGGCTCGGCGCGCTCAAGCCGTCGAGCAGCGACAAAGTATCAAACCCCGCCGCGAGCACGACCAAATCTGCCCCCGCAATCAGGGGCTGGTCTTGCACGTCCATCACCTGCCAGTTCCCATCTTCACGCTGCAAGCGCGCCACGGTTTGGCCGCCGCGCCATGTGATGCCCGGTTGCGCCAGCATGGCTCGCACCAACGCCGCTGGGCGCACCCAACCCGCTTGGGCGTGCCAGTGCGCCGGGCGGTCAGCAGCCAAACCAGCGGCGGCAAGTTGCGCCGCGCTGGCCGGGCGCGACCAATGTTGACCCGGCGATTCAGGATCTAGCCAACTTGGCGGCAGATCACGGCTGTCTTTGACGCGGTGTTCCAGCACGCCGGAGTGCGCCCAGTCCACGCCTGCCGTCAGCAGGCTGCGGGCACGTTGCAAGGTGGTGCGCACGCCGCTGCGAGTCAGGCGCGACAAGGCGCGGTCGTCAGGCGAAACATGAGGCGCGACCAACCCGGCGGGCAGACCAGACGCTCCGGCAGCGGGTGCATCACCGCGATCGAGCACCGTGACTCGCCAGCCGCGCTGCGCCAAGCTGAACGCGGCAGAAGCTCCCGCCAGCCCGCCGCCCACCACCACGCAATCGCCGGGCACGCTGACTGGGGTGATGGTGTTAGCGGCTTTGCGTGGTGTCCAGCGTGGGTTGAACTGGGCGTGCAGACTGGCCGCATCGGGCGCGATGTCAAAGCCACAAGAGCGCAAAGTGGCCTCGGCGCTGCGCTGCACCGCTGCCGACACAGCCGGTGCGGCCAGTTGGGTGCCCTGGCGGCACAGCGCGGCCAAGGCTTTGAGGTCGGCGGTATCAGGAGAAGAATTCGAGGGCTCAGCCAAATGCGTGAGCCAGAGGGTATCGGCTTGGAAGGCCAGTTCACGCAGCACATCGCGCAAACCCTGAGCCTCGTGCGGGTGCGCTGGCGCTTCACTCACGCACAGGGTCAATTCAAAGCGGCCCAGCTCATCGTCTTGCAGCAGCAGGCGATGCCAGCCGGGCAGCAGCCCTTGCCATGCAGCGCGCAGTACGTCAAGGTGCGGGCGCAAGCAAGCGAGGGCTGAAGTTTGCTCAATAGCGCCCAGCAGCGGTGCCAGCGCAGGCACTTGGGCCGTGAGCACCACCCCATGCAGCCGTGCGGGGCGCTGGGGGTCTTGCACCCATGCGGCCCACAGGTGCAGCAGCCGTGCGCCATCGCCCAGCGCTGTGTCCAGCACCCGCCACAGTGGCTGCGTGGCCCAAGCAGTTTGGCAGCGGTGCAGCCAGTCGTCAGGCAGGCTCTGAGGCATGAGGTGCGGGGTAGACGTGGGCGAGATCAGACCGTCGGCGGCACGTAGCCTTGCGCGGCATCCGCGCCTGCGCCAAAGAAGTGGCTTTCCATCTGGCGTGCCAGGTACTGACGGGCGCGCGCGTCGGCCAGATTCAGGCGGTTTTCATTGACCAGCATGGTTTGGTGCTTGAGCCAGCCCGCCCAAGCTTCCTTGCTGACGCTTTCCCAAATGCGCTTGCCCAGCTCGCCGGGATAGGGCGCGAAGTCCAAGCCCTCAGCTTCTTTGCCCAGTTTGATGCAGTTGACCATGCGTGCCATGAGTGTGCCTTTTTTGAAGTTAAAGATGATTTAGCTATTAGAAACTGAAAACTAAGTAGTTCCAGTTTTAAAGAGGCGCTTTCAGAATCCATTCCATCGCAATCAAGGATCTGAAAAGCCCGCTATGACGAAACGCCGCCACTGTATCAACCTTTCGCCTCGCACCGGCTGGCTCGGGCTTAGCGCCTTGCCGCAGCGCATCATTTTTTCTTGAATCAGAAGGTCGTGACCCATGTCTGTGTTGTTGATTGCTGGCAGCCCGTCTGAACGCTCACGCTCTGTCGGCTTGCTGGAAGAAGCGGGTCGCCGTTTGGCGCAACGTGGGGCGTTGGTCACACGGCTGCGGGTTCGTGACCTGTCGCCTCAAGCTTTGCTGCTGGCTGATGTGGGAAACCGCTCCATCAGCCACGCGCTGGATCAAGTGGCGGCAGCGCAAGTGGTGGTGATTTCCACCCCGGTCTACAAGGCCGCTTACAGCGGTGTGCTGAAGGTGTTTTTGGACTTGCTGCCGCAAACTGGCTTGAAAGGCAAAACCGTGCTGCCGCTCGCCACTGGCGGCAGTCCCAACCACATGCTGGCGCTGGACTACGCGCTGCGCCCGGTGTTGCAGTCTTTGGGAGTCAAGCACGTCTTGCCCGGCATTTACGCCACCGATGCCCAAGTGCAGCTCTTGCCCGAAGACGGCGTGCAAGTCGATGCCGATGTGGCCGCCCGCTTGGACGAAGCCGTCAACACCCTGATCACCGACAGCCTGCTACCGCCGCCCAAGCCCTTCGGGTACTTCGTGCCCGTGCCCTTCGCCCAGGTGCGATGCAGCGTCTAACGTTTTTATTTGGAGAACCACATCATGTCCACCACACCACCAACGGGTTTGTCGCGCCGCCAACTGCTGTCCAGCGTGGCGGGGGTGGCGGCTTTGACCAGCAGTTCGTTGACTTGGGCGCAGCAAACCCCGGCGGCCTCTCCACGGGTGCTGCGCGTGGGGCACCAAAAAGGCTGGTTGTCGATTCTCAAAAGCCGGGGCACGCTGGAAAAACGCCTCGCCCCGCTGGGCGTGGGCGTGACTTGGATCGAGTTCAACGCCGGCCCAGTGCAGCTTGAAGCCCTCAATGTGGGCTCGATTGACTTTGGCGATGTCGGCGAAGCCCCGCCCATCTTTGCCCAAGCCGCAGGCGCACCCTTGGTGTACGCCGCTGCCACCGTGCCCCGTCAGCATCTTGAAGCGGTCGTGGTGCCCAAAGACTCGCCGATTCGCAGCGTGGCCGATTTGAGAGGCAAAAAAATCGCCCTCAACAAAGGCTCCAACGTGCATTACTTCTTGGTCAAGCTGCTGCAAAAGCATGGCCTGAAATACGCCGATGTGCAGCCCGTGTTCCTGTCGCCGCCCGATGCGCGTGCCGCCTTCCAAAAAGGCGCAGTCGATGCGTGGGCGATCTGGGATCCATTCCTAGCCTCGGCAGAAAAAACCTTGGATGCCCGCTGGCTGGCCGATGCCACTGGCGTGGCGAACAACCGGGGCTACTACTTCACCTCGCGCGACTACGCCACCCGCAACACCGACGTGCTGAAGCTGGCGATTGCCGAAGTCAGCGCCATCGACACCTGGATCTCCAAAAACAAGCCCGCTGCCGCCGCAGAGCTGGCCGCTGTGCTGGGGCTGGATCAGCGCATCACCGATCTGTACCTGAGCCGCGCCAGCTTTGGCACCGTGGCGGTGAACCGCGACATCTTGAATGAACAGCAGCAAATTGCCGACACCTTCTTTGATTTGAAGCTGATCCCTAAAAAGCTCAACTTGCTGCACACCGCTCCGGTGGATTTGGGTTGAACCTCATGACGCCTTGGCTCCCACTCCCTGTTGCTGTGCCGGTGCCCGCACCGACACCCATGCCCGCCACCACGCAGTCGCACGCCTTGCGACGCATGTTGGCTGTGACGGCGGCGCAGTGGGGTTTGATGCCACAGCCGATCGCACGCCGTGCCGTGCAGGTTCTTTACTTCCCTATTTCTCACTGATTCGTCATCTCTTCAAGAAGCGAGGTTTTTCATGGATATCTTGTGGTTTCTCCCCATCCACGGCGATGGTCGCTATTTGGGCACCCAGCACGGCGCGCGCGCTGTTGATTTGCCTTACCTGCAACAAATCGCCCAAGCGGCAGAGCACCTCGGCTACAGCGGTGTGTTGATTCCCACAGGCCGTTCGTGCGAAGACTCGTGGATCGTCGCGGCCAGTTTGATTGCGGTCACGCGCCGCCTGAAGTTTTTGGTGGCATTGCGGCCCAGCACCGTGTCGCCCACTGCATCGGCACGGCAAACGGCCACGCTCGATCGCTTGAGCGAAGGGCGCTTGCTGGTGAACTTGGTGGCCGGTGGCGACTCGGGCGATTTGGCCGCTGATGGCACTTTCCTGAGCCACGACGAGCGCTACGAGCACGCCCGCGAATTTTTGGACGTCTGGACGCGCCTGCTGTCCGGCGAAACCGTGGATTACGAAGGCAAGCACATCAAGGTCAAGGGAGCCAAACAACTGTTCCCGCCCGTGCAAAAGCCGTATCCGCCGCTGTACTTTGGCGGCTCTTCCGACGCGGCGCATGACTTGGCCGCTGACAAGGTTGAGCTTTACCTGACGTGGGGCGAGCCACCCGAAGAAGTCGCTAAAAAGTTCGCTGATGTGCGCGCCCGCGCGGCCAAGCAAGGCCGCACCGTGAAATTCGGCGTGCGCTTGCATGTGATTGCCCGCGAAACCAACGAGCAAGCCTGGGCCGCTGCCGAAGAGCTGATCAAGTACCTGGATGACGACACCATTGCCAAGGCGCAAAACGCCTTCTCGGGCATGGACTCGGAGGGCCAGCGCCGGATGCGTGAGCTGCATGGCGGCAGCCGCGCCAAGTTGGAAATCAGCCCGAACTTGTGGGCCGGTGTGGGCTTGGTGCGTGGCGGTGCCGGAACCGCGCTGGTGGGTGACGGCGCAACCATTGCGCGCCGCTTGAAAGAGTACCAAGACATCGGCGCTGACACCTTTGTGCTGTCGGGCTACCCGCATCTGGAAGAGTCGTACCGCTTTGCCGAGTTGGTGTTCCCGCACCTTGGGCTGAAGGCCACGCCCAAGCTGCAAAGCTCGAACTTGATCAGCCCGTTTGGCGAGATGGTGGCCAACGCCCATCTACCTGCTTCCTTGCCCGCGCCGCTGCGCGTGGCGCAAAGCTAAAGGAGCGATGAGCATGAGTGCGACGTGGCCCTCTGCGGGCGTGCATCCTGAATTGCCTTGGGTGTCCTCACCGCTGTCTACCCTGCGGTCTTTTTTCGCAGCATGGCGCGCTGTGGTGGCTTGGGCGTGGCGTGCGCTGCAAGCGTTGGTGCCTTGGTTGGTGCCGATGGCGCTGCTGGTGACGTGGCAGGCGGTCTCGACGCTGGGTTGGTTGTCCAGCCGGGTGCTGCCTGCGCCGCTGGATGTGCTGGCCGCCTTCGTGACGCTGGCCCAATCCGGCGAGCTGTGGACACACGTCAAAGTCAGCGCAGGCCGTGCCTTCACCGGCTTGGCGATAGGCGGCGGACTCGGTTTGGTGCTGGGCTTGCTCACCGGATCGGTGAAGCTGCTGGAGACTTTGCTCGACTCCACGCTCCAGATGGTGCGCAACATTCCCCCGTTGGCGCTGATTCCGCTGGTGATTTTGTGGTTCGGGATTGACGAAGCGGCCAAGCTGTTTTTGATTGCGGTGGCGGTGTTCTTCCCGATCTATCTGAATACTTTTCACGGCATTCGCAACGTCGATCCGGGCTTGATCGAGATGGGCCGCAGCTATGGCTTGTCGCGCTGGGCGCTGTACCGCGACATCATCTTGCCGGGTGCGCTGTCGTCGATTTTGGTGGGGCTGCGGTTTTCGCTGGGGCTGATGTGGGTGATCTTGATCG
>CALMOI010000445.1 GCA_937871735.1 uncultured Comamonadaceae bacterium | reverse complement strand
CGCGCTGCTGATTTTTCATGGCCGCCCGCTGCACGCCGAAGACATCTGCGACACCCTGAGCGTGGCGCGCTCCAACGTGAGCAACAGCCTGAAGGAGTTGCAAAACTGGAACCTGATCCGCGTCACCCACGTCTTGGGCGACCGGCGCGACTACTTTGAGACCTCGCTCGACGTGTGGGAGCTGTTTCGCACCATCGTGCGCGAGCGCAAAGAGCGCGAATACGACCCCACCGTGCGCATGTTGCGCGAGCTGGTCAAGCAACCCGAGTTCAACGCCGAAACCCCCGACACCCAAGACCGCGTGCGCGAAACCCTGCAACTGACCGAATCCCTGGGCAGTTGGGCCGACGAAATGCTGCGCCTGTCGCCCTCCACGCTCGACAAAGTCCTGCGCCTGGGGGCCACAGTGCAAAAATTTGTGCGCAACGACAGCAGCAACACCTGAACACCATCCAGCCCCAGCACCCAACACAAACACCCCACCACCGCCCGCGCCAACCAGGCCCAGGGCGGTTTTTAAAACACCATTAATTCTGTTTAGACAGAAACATCGAAAGCAAAGGAGATCCAAGATGCACATTTTGGTTTGCGGCGCAGGCGGCTTGATAGGCCGCCACATCACCGCCGCACTGTTGGCCCACGGCCACACCGTGCGGCGCGGCATTCACCACAGCCCAACCCAAGCGGGCGACGTGCTGCTGGACTACACCCGCGACACCACTCCTCAAGTCTGGCTGCCCAGGTTGAAAGGTGTCCATGCCGTGATCAACGCGGTGGGCGTGCTGCGCCATCGCGCCATGTCCGCCATTCACCAGCACACGCCCGCCGCGTTGTTTCAGGCTTGCGCCGACAGCGGCGTGCAGCGGGTGATTCAGATATCCGCCTTGGGCATTGACAACGCGGTGCCGTCCGCTCAAAACCCCTATGCCAGCACCAAACTGGCCGCGCAACAGCGCCTGCTGCAACTGACGGCGCAAGGTGTGCTGGATGGCTGCGTGCTGCAACCCAGCATTGTGTTTGGCGCGGGCGGGGCCAGCAGCCGTTTGTTTCTGAGCTTGGCGCGCAGCCCGCTGCTGCTGTTGCCGCGTCCGGTGCTGCACGCCCCAGTGCAACCCGTCGCGGTTGAAGAGTTGGCCGAAGTGGTAGCACGACTGGTCAGCGAACCGCGCAACGGCACGCTAGCTTGCGTCGGCCCGCAGGCGCTGACCTTGGCCGAATTCATCGCCAGCTTGCGCCAGCAACTGCAACGCCCACCGGCCCGCGTCTACCCGCTGCCGCAAGCGTTGACGCAACTCAGCGCCTGGGCCGCCGACTGCGTGCCGCTCACTCCGTGGGGCCGACAAGCCTTGGCGCTGCTGGCTCAACCCAACACCGCAGACCCGCAGCCCTTCGCCCAAGTGCTGGGCCGGGCCGCGACACACCACAGCCAATTGTTGGCGAACTGATTCTTAGCTTTCACCCACTTCAGGCGACTCATCATGAGCACTCCCAAACCAAGGCCCAACTTACCGTTCTCCAAACTGATCCCCATCGTGGTAGGAGCAATTTTGGGCTTGTTCTTGCGCTTGGTGCTGTTTTCGGGCGAACCCGGCTCAAGCAGATCGGCAATGGCAAGCGGCTTCTTCTGGGTCAGCCCGTTCGTGATGGGCGCGATCACCGTTTTCTTGGCCGAGCGCCAGCAGCGGCGCAGCATCAGCTACTACCTATTTGCCCCGATGGCCACCACCGCGCTGATGGTGCTGGGCAGCTTGCTGATCTTGGTGGAAGGGCTGATCTGCGCCATCTTGATCGTGCCCGTGTTCAGCATCATGGGTGCCATCGGTGGCCTGTGCATGGGGCTGCTGTGCCGCTTGGTGGGCCAGCCCCGCAACACGACGCTGCACAGCCTGTTGGCGCTGCCCTTGCTGGTTGTGCTGCTGGGCGGGGATGGCCCCGGCCCTGAGCGGCTGGGCACCGTGGAGCGCAGCTTGCTGATTCAAGCCAGCCCCGCCCAAGTCTGGGGCTTGATCAACAACATTGCCGACATTCGCTCCGAAGAAGTCGGGCACACCTGGGCGGCCTGGATTGGCGTGCCCCAGCCGCTGGCCGCTGCCACCGTCATGCAAGGCACGCAACATGTGCGCCAAGTGCGCTGGGACAAAGGCGTGCATTTTGATGAAGTGGTGCAGCAATGGGATCCTGAGCGCCACTTGCGCTGGGTATTTCGCTTCGCCCCCGACTCCGTGCCCGCAGGCGCGCTGGACGACCACGTCCGGATCGGCGGCGCGTACTTTGACCTGAACGATGCCGCCTACACCCTCACGCCCGAAGGCCAGGCGGTGCGACTGCACCTGCGCATCAGCTACCGCGTCAGCACTGACTTCAACTTCTACGCCAATTGGCTGGCGCAAACGCTGATTGGCGACTTTGCCGACACCATGCTGCACCTGTACCAGCACCGGGCAGAAGGCACTGATTTGGCACAGGTCACACCATGAATTTCACCTGACAGCGTTGTATGCTGACGGCAGCATTCGCTTATCGCCAACACTTATCACGCCCGTCTGCACCATGAAGCTCGCTCCCGCCTCGCTCACCTTGCCGCATCGCTTTCAAACTTGGCTAGTCGGGGGTGCGGTTGTGCTGCTCAACGCCTGCGGTGGGGGCGATGCGGCCAACACTGCCGCCAGCGATGCAGCCGCCGAACCGCAGACGCAAGCCCTCGCCCAAGTCACAACCAGCAGCGCCACAACCACAGCGACAACCACGCGCACCGTGACCGCCGACCCGCTGACGGTGGCGCTGAACACGGGCAATCCCAGCTACATCAGCACCGCCACCGTGCTGAGCGGAGCCAAGACCTTTTTTGCCACCCAAAAAACCAGCTACGCCAACACCAAGGCGCTGCTGTTCGGTCTGAACTTTGACGGCACGGCCAACGCCACCAGTTTGGGGGCGGTGACTTGGAGCTTGTCGCACGACTCGTC
>CALMOI010000444.1 GCA_937871735.1 uncultured Comamonadaceae bacterium | reverse complement strand
CTGACTTGCAAGCCCATGTCGGCGTAGGCAGCGGTCTGCGCTGGAAAAGCCCCGTCGGCCCGCTGCAAATCGACCTGGCTTACGGCGTGACCCCGCGCAAGATGCGCCTGCACCTGAACATGGGTTTCAGCTTCTGATGGACGAGCACAATCCGCCCCCCATAGCGTCGCCGCCAGAGACGGACGCAGCGCCCACGCCCCCACCGCCCCAGCGGCGAACCGGGCGGCGCTGGCTGCGGCGCGTGTTCGTGGCCTTGGTCGCCTTGATCAGCGTGCCCGTGTTGGCATTGGCGGCGCTGCTGGTGTGGGCGCACACCGAGGGCTCGCTGGCGCAGACCTTGTCATTGCTCAGCCGCTATCTGCCTGCGAGCCAAACGCTGACCGCGAGCAACGTCACCGGCACGCTGGCCGCAGGCGGGCAGATTGGCACGCTGCACTGGCAGCAAGGCGCGCTGGACATCCGCGCCACCCAAGCCGAACTGCGCTGGCAGCCGCAAGCCCTGCTGCACAACGAACTGCGGCTGACGCAGTTGCAACTGGCCGAGCTGCACATCAACGACAGCCGCACAGCCAACCCCACGTCCGGCGCGCCGCCGCTGGCTTGGTTACAACTGCCGCTGCGGGTAGACAGCCCATTCAGCCTAGGGCAGCTTGATCTGCAAGGCCGCACCGTGGTGAATGTGCGGGCGCTGCAAGGTCACTACCGCTTTGACGGTCTGAGCCACCAGCTCGATTCCGCCCGCCTGCAACTGGCGGCGGGCCAGTACCAACTGCAAGGCCGCGTGCAAGCTCAAAGCCCGATGGCGCTGACGCTGGCCGTGCAAGGTCAAGTGCCCAGCCCCCTGCCCTCAGCAGATGGCGCAATGGTCATGCTGCATGCCAGCGCCCACATCAACGGCCCTTTGGCGGGCGACGATGCCACGCTGGCCGTGACCGCGCAATTGAACCCGCCCGAACCTGCCGCGCCGCCCGCCAGCGCCCGCAGTGCGCCCCGCAGCGCCACCACCAGCGCACAAGCGAGCGCACAAATTCAGCCTTGGCACGCCCAGCCCATCGCCCAGGCGGCGGCCACTTGGCAAGCGCTGGATCTGGCCAGCCTGTGGCCGCAAGCGCCGCGCACCCAACTGAGCGGCAGCGCGCACATCACGCCCGAAGGTGCCGCCGCCAACATGGCCGCCACCCGCTGGCAAGCGCAGCTGGAATTGCGCAACACCCAGCCCGGCCCGTGGAACCAGCAGCGCCTGCCGGTCACGCAGATGCAGTTGCAAGCCAGCTACTTGAGCGGCGCTTGGGTGCTGCAAAGTCTGCAAGCCAAAGGCGCGGGCGGCCAACTTACCGGCCAAGGGCAAGCCAGCACCGCCCACAACGCGCTGGCGTGGCAAGGGCAAATTCATTTCCAAGGGCTGAACCCGGCGCTGATCGACACCCGACTCGCCCCCGCCGCGCTGGACGGGCAACTCAGCGCCCAGCAAGCCTCTGCGGCCAGCGCGCTCGGCTTCACGCTAGAGCTGCACCCCGCCAGCCGCCAACCCGCCGCCCCCGGCGCGGATGCTTTGTTGAACTTGGCACGCGGG
>CALMOI010000443.1 GCA_937871735.1 uncultured Comamonadaceae bacterium | reverse complement strand
CGTTGCAAGTGCTTGTGGGCGAGGCTGAATTGGCCGCAGCCGTTCAGCAAGGCGTGATCACGCCCGCGCAGGCTTCTGCCCTGTGGCGCGAGTGGGCTGGTGCGGCGCAGCGTGTGGCGGGCACGGTACACGGGCAGCCTTGGTCGGCATCGCCGCCAAGAACGGGCGCGGCGGCAGCCCACACGACAGCGCCTCGGCCCAGCGGGCCGCGCTTCACGGCGGTGTATGTGCTGTATTACTTTGGCGGGATGCTGGCCATCAGCGCCATGGCGCTCTTCATGACGCTTGGTTGGCAAATTTTGGGCACTTGGGGCTTGTTTGCGTTGACGGCGCTGTACTTGGTGGGCGCACTGAAGGTGGCTGATCATTTGCAGCAGCGCCATCTGCCCACGCCTGCGGGCATTTTGGCGACCTTGGCGGTGTGCTTGGTGCCGCTGTTGGTGTGGTGTGTGCAAAACGCGCTGGGTTTATGGCCGGTGGGCGGATCGGCCACCCATGCGGCGTACCACACACTGATCGACTGGCGCTGGCTCACGCTGGAGTTCGCCACGCTGGCGGCGGGCGTGGTCATGCTGTGGCGCTACCGCCTGCCGTTCATGGTGATGCCGCTGGCGGTCACGCTCTGGTACATGAGCATGGACGTGGCCAACGCGCTGCTGCAACAACACGGTTGGGACTGGCAGCTCACGCGCGATGTGTCGCTGGTGTTTGGCTTGGGCACTTGCGCGCTGGCGATGGGCGTGGACATTCGCACCCGCCGCGCTACCGAAGCGGTTTGGCAGCAAGACTTTGCCTTCTGGCTCTACCTGTTCGGCGCGATCATGTTTTGGAGCAGCTTGAGCCTGCACGACTCGGGTTCTGAGTGGGCCAAGGCGGGCTATGCGCTGCTGAATGTGGCGCTGGTGTTTGGCGGCGCAGCCATTGGGCGGCGAGTTTTCACGGTGCTGGGCGCGTTCGGCGTGACGGGCTATTTGGGCTACTTGTCGTACCGCGTGTTCAAAGACAGCTTGCTGTTTCCGCTGCTGCTGACTTTTCTGGGGCTGGCGGTGGTGCTGCTGGGCATTTGGTGGCAGCGCCACGAAACGCAGATCAACGCACGCTTGCGCGCTTGGCTGCCCGCCGACTTACAGCCACGCTGAACCTTGCCCAACCGGCTGCAACAGTGCCCGGTTCAATCTGAAACACCCTTTGTCACACGCTGCTACGCGCTGGCGCAACGGGGATTTTGCGCCTCGAAAATGACCACAGCTTCAATTTGTAGCACCGCTATGCAAGTTGTTTCATAGTTGAGCTGAAGTGCGTTAATTTTGATTAGTTGATTATCTTTGATCTGGTTTATGGTTGAGAAGTTCGATTTTTGATACGGTTATTTTGAGTTGGCATGGAATTTGCCATTTAACCGTGCCGGAACCCTCGGCTGATCACAAAACCTATTCGGAGACATCTATGAAAATGAAACTGATTGCTGCCGCTGCCTTCGCCGTAGCTGCCTTGCCTGCTGCCCATGCTGTGGACATCAAAGCTGGCGACTGGACTGTGTCGGTGGGTGGCAACATCAATGCCTTCTATACCCACAGCTCCTGCAAAGAGCCCTCTGGCACGGTAGGTGGCACGGCCTTGGGCGATGCCGCCTTGGCTTGCGGTGGCAAAGATTCCAGCACTGTGATCGGCAACGGCTTGCTGCCTTCGATGTTGTCTGTGGGTGCGAAGACGCAGCAAAGCGGCTACGACATCGGCGCGACCATCGGCATGGGTGTGGCCACTGCCACCAACAGCGCCATCGGCCAAAACAATGTGGTTGACGTGCGTCACGCTTTCGTGACTTTCGGCAATGCTGACATGGGTACTGTCAAGTTGGGTCGTGACTACGGCATGTTCGGTCTGACCCCGGTGCTGAGCGACATGACTTTGTTGGGCGTGGGCGCTGCCACCAAGGCCACGCAAAATGGCCGTGTTTCGCTGGGTCACTTGGGTGCAGGTCAGGTCTACCCTGGCACCTATGGCCAAATTGCTTACACAGCCCCCAGCATGGGCGCGCTGACTGTCGATGTGGGCCTGATGAGCCCGGTGGATGCCACCAACACTTCGTCTGACACACCGCAATTCCAAGCCCGAGCCACCTACGCAGGTCAAGGCTACAAAGCATGGGCCAGCGTGAAGTCCCAACAGTTTGATGCGCGTGCTGCCGCTGCTGCCACGGCCACCACTGCCGCTGTGACTGCTGCACCGAAATTCACCATGAACGCCACTGAGCTGGGTGCATCCGTCACTTCCGGCCCGCTGGGTTTGGTGGCGACGGTTCAATCGGGCAAGGGCTTGGGCATCTTGGCTGATGCCGATCAAGGCGACATCAAGACCAGCAATGCCTTCTTGCAAGGTACTTACCAAGCCACCGACAAGGCCAAGGTTGGTCTGAGCTGGGGCCGCAGCAAGAACGACACCGGCGCAGGCACTGGCTTGAAGTCCAACGCCAACGTTACCGCTGGCCTGTACTACAGCCTGACCAAGAGCCTGACTTTGGTGGGCGAACTGGGCCAAACCACGTCCAAGGCGTTCAGCGGCGCATCGGCCAAGCAAAGCAGCGTGGCTTTCGGCGGCATTTTCTTCTTCTGATGCCATTACCACGCCCCCGCGTATCCATGTTCAGCGGATGAGTTCCTGATCTCGCTGAATATGAGCGGGGCGTGATTTGAGTTTGATTTCTTCGAGTTTCTCCCAGGGGCTTACGACTGACCTGCCTATTCAGGTCAGTCGTCTTTTTTAAATTCTGAATTATCTTGATGCTTGCTGATATTGAATCAGGAGGCAGGATTTTTCACGTCCCTATTTTATCAATCTGAATCTTTTTGATGATTCGATTTACATGGCGCGAAATAAGTGGGCATAAATTCGGCTGATCACCCAGCGTTCGGTGTGGCCGTGCAGCGTCAGGCTGAGCTTGCCGGTGTCGTCGCGGGTCACGGTGTCGATGGCGGTGACGCGCACGGCGGTGCTGCGGTGAATTTGCCAAAAGGTTTGCGCGTCCAGCTGCGCCAACAGTTCTTTGAGCGGCGTGCGGATCAGGTATTCGGCCTGAGCGGTGAGCACGCGCACGTACTTGTCGGCGGCATCAAATGCCAGCACCTCGTCAACCGGCACCATGCGCAGGCTGGCACCGCCGCTGCCGGGCAAGTTGGCGGCAATCATGCGCAGTGGCGCGGCTGCGCTGGCTGGCGTTGAGCTGCCCAGCAAGTGGCGCAGTTGGTGCAGCGTGGGTTCCAAATCGACAGGGCGGCTGCTGGGGTGCGTGGCGCGCAGGTGGTTGGCACGCAGTTTGTCGACGGTTTTTTGCAGCCGGGCGGTTTGCACGGGTTTGAGCAAGTAGTCCACCGCTTGCGCCTCAAAGGCTTGCACCGCGTACTGCTCGAAGGCGGTGACGAAGACCAGCGCCGGAAAAGCGCGTGCCTCGGTGCTGTGCGCGTCCCATTGGTCGGCGAGTTCGGCGGCGGCATCCAGGCCAGACAAGCCGGGCATGCGGATGTCAAAAAACAGCACATCAGGCCGCAGCGCCAGCGCTTGTTGCACGGCAGACAGCCCATCGCCCACGCAGGCCAGCACGTGCAATTCGGGCCAGATGCGGGTCAGTTCGGCGCGCAACGCGGCGGCCAGCAGGGGTTCATCTTCGGCAATGAGGGCGGTGGGGTGCATGGTTGGGTGTGGACGGTGGCGTGGGGGCGGGAAATTCAATCACGACCAGCGTGCCGCCATCCGCGCCCGCTTGCACGCTGAGCTGGGCGCTGAGGCTATAGG
>CALMOI010000442.1 GCA_937871735.1 uncultured Comamonadaceae bacterium | reverse complement strand
GCCGCCAAGACTGGGTATCGGGATTAAAGCTGGGCCGGTTGGGTGTGTTGATCGGCGCGGGCGCTGTGATCCATCAAATCGGCCTCGTGCTTGTCGCGCACGGTTTTGGCGAGGGTGAAGGTGGCGCTGATTAAAAACAGCCACGACACCACCATGTAGCCCTTTTGCCATTCGCCGATGTTCATGCGCCACAGCCCCCAGCCGGTCAGTGACACGGCGGCGGCCAGCGCCACCCACACCGTCATGACCCAAGAGGCGGTGTCGATCTGACCGTCGCGGTTGTCCCGCACCGTCTTGGCCACGGCAAACGCGGCAAACAGGCAAAAGAAAAAGCCCACCGCCAAAAACGCCCGATCCAAATCCTGGCTGGGTAAAAACATCACCCCCACCCCGCTGGCCAGCACCGCCAGCACAAACGACAGCCAGACCTGTGTGCGCCAGCCCCTGGTGTCGCGCTGCATCACGTAACGAGTTGCCATGACAAACCTCCTTTAACGATCAAAAGTTGCTCTAAAAAAATCAAAGTGCCACCGGGCCGCTCAGCGTTTGCCGCGTGGCCTCGCGGGCTTGTTGCTGGCGGGTGCGATCCAGGTAGGCGTCGGCCCGCGCCAGTTGTTGCTTCATCATCGCGTTGTTTTGCCCCATCACCCCGATGGCCTTGGTGCGGAAGTTGTCCATCGCATCCATCGCCTTGAAGGTCTGGTCGAACATGGTTTTGAGCTTTTCGATGCCCAGCAGAGGGTTTTCGGCGAACTGGGTGGTTTTTTCAACGTGGTTGTTGAGCTGCCTCCCCGATTCGGCCACCAAATTGTCGATGGCGTTGTTCACGCCGCCCAGCATCTCCATGACTTTGATCTGGTTGCCCGTGGCGCGGGCCACCGTCTGGGCCACGGCCAAGGCGCTCATGCCGGTGGTGGCAATGCGGGTGCAGCCGTTCATCATCTCGCGCCCGGTGCGCTTGAGCACGTCCATCGCCAGATAGCCGTTGGTACACACCGCCTGCTGCGTCAGCATGTCCTGCAAGTTTTGTCGGGCGTAAAACAGCACCTCTTGCTGGAGCGCCTTGGCCCGCAGCGGGTCGGACACTTGCAGCGCCTCGACCTTGGCGGCCAGCTTGGCATCCAGGGTTTCGGCAAAGTAGATGGCGGCGCTGAGCTTTTGCATGGCGTCCCACAGCTTGGTTTTGCTGGCCTCGATCTCGACCACATCGCGCTGCATGTCGTCGCGGGCGGCGTAAATTTGCTGCATGCTTTTTTGCAACTGCACGCCCGCACTTTGGTACTTGCGGAAATAGGCTTGCAGCTTGTTGCCCATCGGAAAAATGCCCAGCAGCTTTTGCGGTTGCAGCAGGTCACCCTCTTTGCCGGGGTTGAGTTCGTCCAAATGGCCGCGCATGTCCCGAATCGCTTGGTAGGCCGCGCCATCTTCCACGCCGACAAAGTTGGCCTGCATGAAGCGGCCTTGCATCAGGTTGGCGGCCATCGACACCTCTTCACGCCCCAAGGCAAACGCGCTGTCCAGCCGAGTCTTGAAGGCATCGCTGTGGACATCTTCTGTCAGCAGCCCTTCCATGAAACGATCCACCTGATCGTCCACCGCGCTTTGGGTGGTTGGGGCCAGCGGCACCGCCGTTTTGGCAGCGGCTTGGGGTATGGGCGTCAGCACCTCGGGCGGGGTGAGGGTGAACGGTGTGACAGCGGTGAGTGTGGTTTCTGACATGGTCTGCTCCTGGCTCAGGGGTGGCTTGGGTGCCGAGTACCCCTAGGCATTGCGGTTGAACGTGAGGCCAGTGTGCAAGGCACGGCACGCTCAACCGCAATTTAAAGCACCCAGACACTGTTGATCGACCTGGGGTGGCGTTTAACGGTACTTTCACTCCCCAAATTTTGCCTCAGCTCAACCGCGCAGCAAGCCGTCCACCACGGCATGCAGCGCCTCCGGCTGCACCTGCGCTGCCGTCAGCGGCTGGCCCACGTTCAGGCCGACGCGGTTGAACAGGCCGCGCCGCAGCGGGCGCACCATCGCCGAGCCGTGTTCGATGCGGCTGAAGTACGAGCCCCACAGGTTGGTCAGGGCCATCGGGATCACGGGCACGCTCAGGCCATCGGCTTGCGCCCGTTCCAAAATCTTCATGACCCCGCCCTTGAAGGGCTGCAAGGTGCCGTCGCGGGTGATGCCACCTTCGGGGAAGATCGCCAGCAGGTCGCCTTCGCGCAGCACTTGGGCGGCGGCTTCAAAGGCGGTTTCGTAGGCGGCGGGGTCTTCGCTGCGCGGCGCGACCGGGATCGCCTTGGCCAGCCGGAACAGCGCGCCCAGCACCGGCACGTTGAAGATGCGGTGATCCATCAAAAAGCGGATCGGGCGCGGGCTGGCGGCCATCAGCAGCACGGCATCGACGTAGCTCACATGGTTGCACACCAGCACCGCCGCACCCTGCACCGGGATGTGCTGGTCGCCCTGCACGCGGTAGCGGTAGACGCAGCGCGACAGCACCCAAGCCACAAAGCGCAGCAAATACTCGGGCACCAGCATGAAGATGTAGAACGCCACCACCGCATTGGCCAGACCCGTGAACAAGAAAATTTGCGGGATGCTGAACCCGGCCTTGAGCAGCAGCCCGGCCAGGATGGAACTGGCAATCATGAACAGCGCGTTCAGGATGTTGTTGGCGGCGATGATGCGGGCGCGGTGCGTGGGCTGGCTGCGCAGCTGGATCAGCGCGTACATGGGCACGCTGTACAGCCCGGCAAACAGACTGAGCAGCAGCAAATCGACCATCACCCGCCAGTGGCCGCTCTGGGCCACAAACTGCGCCAGCCCCAGCTCGGCCAGCGGCACGGGCAGCGCGGTGGCGGCCCAGTACAGATCGACCGAGAACAGGCTCATGCCAATCGCCCCCAGCGGCACCAAGCCGATTTCGACATGGCGGTGGCTCAGCACCTCGCACAGCAGCGATCCGGCCCCGATGCCCACCGAAAACACCACCAGCAACAGCGAAGCCACCTGCGCGTCGCCGTGCAGCACCTCTTTGGCAAAGCTGGGGAACTGGCTCAAAAACACCGCGCCAAAAAACCACATCCAACTGATGCCCAGCAGCGAGCGAAAGACGACGAGGTTGCCGTGCGCCAGTTGCAGGTTGCGCCACGTCTCGGTGAACGGGTTCCAGTTGATGTGCAGACCGGGGTCGGTGGACGGCGACAGCGGCACCAGTTGCGCGCTGACCCGCCCGAGCAGCGCCAGCGCCACGCAGGCGAAGGCGACGTAATGCCGCCCGACCTCGGGCACCGCCACCAGCAGCCCGCCCGCAACCTGCCCGAGCAGGATGGCGACAAAAGTGCCCATCTCGACCATGCCGTTGCCGCCGGTCAACTCGCGCTCGTCCAGATGCTGCGGCAGGTAGGCAAACTTGACCGGGCCAAACAGCGTGGAGTGCAGCCCCATCAAACACACGCAGACCAGCAGCACCACCGCGTCGCTGCGCCAAAAGCCCCAGGCTGCCAGCAGCATGACGCCAATCTCCAGGTTCTTGACGAAGCGAATCACCTGCGTCTTGTCGTACTTGTCGGTGAGCTGCCCGCTGGTGGCCGAGAACAGCAAAAACGGCAAGATGAACAGCGCCCCAATCACCAGCCCCGCCATCGCCGGCGACAGCCAGTCCAGCTGCAACTGGTAAGTCACCATCACCGTGAAGGCGAACTTGAACAGGTTGTCATTCGCCGCCCCGGCGAACTGCGTCCAAAAGAACGGGGCGAACCGGCGCTGGGTAAGCAGGGCGAATTGATTGGGGTGGGACGGTCGCCCTTCAGACGCAAGATCATGAGCCATGTCAGCTCTCTCCTTAGAAGCATGAAACGCCAACACCAACCACGACCGATCGAAAGATCGAATGGCGCAAAGGCTGGACTTGATTCTGCACGGTAACCAAGTCAGCGCTTAAGCGAAACGGCGCTGGCGCAACGCGCCCACCACCGGCCACACCGCGCCTGCTGCCACCAAGTGCTTCAAGGTGTGTCCGGCCACGCTGGCGTGGGTGAGGGCAAAAATGGAGTGGTCGGCCAGCTCCAGCACTTTGGCCGCGATGTACAGCGCCAGCACGGTGGCGGGGTTCCAGTGCAGTGCGCCGGGTTGGCGCGGGCAGGCGGCCAAGGCGGCCAGCAGCAGCAGGCCGCCCGCTTGCAGCACCACCCAAGGCAGCATGTTGCCGGTGAACAGCGGCAGCAGCGCCGCCAACGGGGCGAGCAGCAGCAAGCTCAGCGCCAGTGCCCAACCGGCGCGGGCGCTCAGGCGGTCGGCCACGGCCAAGCCCAGCAAGCCCGCAAAGGCGACGCTCATGCCGCTGCGATCCCACGCCAACCCCACATCGTCAGGCTGCCAGTGGTACAGGCTCGACCCCACACAAGTCAGCAACAGCCCAGCGCACAGCAGCGCCAGCAGTCCGCGCTGCGCTGATCCGACCTCGGCCTCGGCGGGCAAACGCACCAGCGCCCGCAGCCCCAGCACGCCCAAGAAGGCAAGGGGCAAGTTGCTCAGCACATCGGCGATGTGCGGCACGCCCCAGGCTGCGCGCTGGTCAGCGAACAGGTGAAAGTGCGGTGACAAGTGCATGGCAGGGCCGAACACGGCAGTGAGCAACCCGAGCAGCACCGCCAGCAGCAAACCGCGCTCGGCGAGTTGGAGCGGTGCACCAAGCAGAGTGTGCAGGCATTGCAGGGTGGCAATGGACGGGATCAGGCGCATGGAGGGCTTCCAAAGTAATGACACAGCGGCTGTAAAAGACTGGGCCGCAGTCTGCCATCCACCCACCCGGCCCTGCGTCAGAATGTGCCAACCGCACGCCTTGTGGTGCTGGCGGCATCATCAATCGATACTCGACAACCGATCCGTCACTCCTGACTCATGACCGGACATTTCCACCAGAAGGTTGGAATGCCATAATCTCAAACCACAACGGCTTTATTCAGTCATACACAAGAACGGATGCCTCATCAAGAATGGCAAAAAGTTCTATTTAAAACCCGAGGGGAGTCTCGATGCAAACTCAGCCAAAACGCATACTCATTCTCTGTAAAACCTATCCATCTCCAAGCAGCAAGTACTCAGAAACATCATGTGTTGCAGGGATGTGCGAAGACGGTCGCTTGATAAGAATCTATCCTGTGCCATTCAGATTGTTAAAGGATGAGCAGCAATTCAAGAAGTGGCAATGGATCACCGCAAAGTTTGAAAAATCCAGAGACGATCACCGCCCAGAGAGTCATCGGATTTATGTTGACACCGTCTCGCTCGAATCAGAACCAATGCCACCCGGAAAGCAAGGATGGCCCAAGCGCATGGAAGCAATTAAAAAATTGCCCACTTTCTCAAGCTTCAATGAAATGGAGAGAACGAGGCAAGTCAATGGGCTGACACTTGCGATACTGAAACCAAGTCGAATTGCAAAACTAATAATCAAGTCGACTAAACACACTGACTGGACTCAAGATGAGCTCAGAAAACTTACGAGCTGGCAAAAGCAGGGGCAACTCTTTTCAGAAGATGAGGCAGCTATAGACGTGGCTCTACTAGAAAAATTACCGTACGACTTTTACTACCAGTGTGAGTTCAATGCACCGGAGGGAATCGATGTTCGGGACATCAAGATCGTTGATTGGGAGATTGGTGCACTCTATCGAAGGCTCCGAAAGGAGTTTGGTCCATCAGGCTGGGAAGCTCCGTTCCGCAAGAAATATGAGCAAGAGCTTCCATCCAAAAATATTATGCTGATGATGGGCACAATTCACAGATTTCCAGATCAGTGGCTGGGTATCAGCATATTCGCACCACCTAAGCCGCAATCCGAAGCCGCTGATCAGGGATTGCTCTTTTAGTGTGAGACAACAAGTGCCAAACTTCTGCACCACCAAGCTGGTGAGCAGCTCGTGCCACATATGTTCGATGACATGAGCTGTAATCCGCCTCAAAGCAAACCAAACAAGCGGTTGCATGCTGACTAAAGCCAGCCAAATCGCGCAGCTCGGTATTTTGAGTTTCGAGATAAGTCCAAAAATCTTTGGTGTACTTCGCCCAATCTCCATCCAGGCGATAGCGATCTCTAATAGGCTTTGGGCAACCTAATGCAGGCACATGACGGTAGCTGATCCCAGCCGCATTTAACTCATTAGAAAAAGCCGTTTTTGAAAATCCTTTTTTTCTCGATAAAGGAATTTCCCTCACATCGACAACCGCATTGACTCCATGATCTTGAAGGTGTTGAATAAATTTATCCAAATCCAAACCTTCATAACCAAAAGTCAACAATCGCGAAGAAGAAGGCGGCAACCTTAATTCAGGAATCCCTTTTTTCTCAGAAAACATATTCATACAACACCCCTCAAACTTGATAGAAAATATCACATTAAACCACCGTGGCCTTACAAACATGTTGTTGTGGTCAATACAAGGCTGGATGTCTGCTGTGGGCCGGAACTTGGACTGCACAAGATGCCAAATGTGTTGAGGACCATCACACCGTCATCATCCCTCCAAACGCCTACATGAGCACCACTGCCGACCTCATCACCCAGCTCAAAAAAGAGCTCAAAGCCGCGCAAATGACCTACGCCGATTTGGCGCAGGAGCTGGACATGGCCGAGTCCAGCGTCAAGCGCATGCTGGCCAAGGGCGACATGCCGCTGTCGCGCGTCGATGCCATTTGCCGCGCCCTGAAGCTGGACTTTGCCGACTTGGCCCGCCGCGTGGCCGAAGCCCAGCCCATGCTGGCCGAACTCACGCTGGAACAAGAAACCGCCGTAGTGGCCGACAAAAAGCTGCTGCTGGCCGCGATTTGCGTGCTCAGCCAATGGTCGCTGGAGCAAATCACCAGCTACTACCGTTTGACCGAGGCCGAGGGCATCAAGTACCTGGCGCAGCTTGACCGCATCGGGCTGATTGAGCTGCGCCCGCTCAACCGCTACCGGCTCAAGCTGGCCAAGACTTTTCGCTGGCGGCCCCACGGCCCGGTGATGGATTACTTCCGCGAGCACGCGGTGCTCGACTATTTCTCGGGCGGGTTTGACGGCGCGGGCGAAGGGCTGCTGCTGGTACACGGCACCGTGAGCCGGGCGCTGGCCCCGTCGTTCCAAGACCGACTGCAAAAAGTAGCCCGCGACTTCGCCCAGCAGCATCAAGCCGACCAGCGCCTGCCCTCGAAAGAGCGCGAGGGCTACACGCTGCTGCTGGCAATGCGGCGCTGGGAGTTTGAGGTGTTTGCCGCGCTGCGGCGCTGAAGCCTCAACTTCAGTCGGTGAACACCGTCAACACGCCGGTGTAGCCATACAGCCGGTTGTGGGCGATTTCGCCGCCCGCAAAAAAACCGACCAAAGGCACGTCACCCAAGGCGCGGCGCACGATTTGCAGTTCGGCGCTGGGGCTGCCAAAGTGCGGGCCGCCACGCCCGGCGCAGCTCACGTACACCGCACCAGCAATGCGCCGCGCCGGGTGCGGCATGGGCAGGCTGTGGACATCAGTTTCTGCCGTGCTGAGCTGGTGGGCAGCGGCCAGTGACAGCTCTTGCGGTTCCAGCTCTTCGCGGATTTCGGTGCAGATGCGCATCAGGTCAGCGCGGGCGGCTTGGGCGTTGCGCTGGCAAAAAGCCAAGTGCATGCCCACGCTGGGGGGCGAGGCGATCACCACCGCGCCGCGTGCCATGTCCAAGCCCAAAATATGGCGCACCAGCACCTCGCCGCCCAATTGGCCGGTGCGGCTGATGGCGTCGCTGCCCTCTTCGCTCAGACCAACCAGCGTGCCGCGCACCACGTCGATGGTGGCGGGCGACATGCCCAGGCCGCCTTGGGCGTTGCGCAGGCTCAGGCCCAAGTCGCGCTCCAGCACGTCCAAAGCGGGTTCGCCGTCCAACGTCAGCAGCAAATGGCCTTCGCAGGCGGTCACGGTGTGGGCCGCCGCCACCGGTAGGCAACCTTGCGTGACACGCGACACCAGCTTCACGCCCTCGCCAAACGCCACGCCCGACAAGCCGCCGGTGAACACGCCACCCGCTGCGCCTTGGCCGCGCATGTTGCCGTCGCCGCCCATCGCAAACTGCACGGGTGCGGTGCGTCCAAACGACAAGCCGCCAAACAAATAGCCGCTGTCGGTGCGCTCGGCCATTTCAGCGATCAGCTCGGGCAGCTCATGGGTGCTGGGGTCGGCATGCACCAGCGCTGTGTGGGCGCTGAAGGTCAACCCCAGCGGGGCCACGCCTGAGAAGACGCGGTACTGGTCGTGCGGCAGTTCGCACAGCATCACGGTCAGCGCGGGCTCGTTCCAGTATTCGACGTTGTTCGCCGCAATGCCCACGCCCACGGTGCCGCACCAGTCGGTGATTTCTGGCAGCTCGGCGCTCAAGGTGTCGAGGATGTTGCGGGCCTCGTCAACGTAGGGATCGGTGATGTAGAGCAGCGCCAGCGTGGGCGCATGCGCGTAACCGGGCAGCGCCATTTGGGCGCGCAGTTGGGTCAGCACCAAAGCGGCGGCCATGCGCCAGTCGGGATGCGTGGCGTGCGCGTGGGGAAACAAAGTCATGCGAAGTCTCGCGCAGAGAGCGCAGCCACGAAGGCTGCGGAATTTCAGTACGACGCGGTGTCAGCGTTTGGCGGCGGGGCTGGCTTTTTTAGCGGCAGGCTTGTCGCTGGCATCGGATGCGGCGGCGGCGCTGTCAGCGGCGGCTTTTTTGCGGCGGCTGGCAGTTTTGGCGGCGGTGGTGACGGTGTCCACAGCGGCGCGGGTCATAGTGGTGGCCACGTCAGTCGCGGTTTTGAGAGCTTCTTGCGCCAGACCGGCGGCCATGTTTTGTGTAGTTTCCATCGCATGGTGGGCGGCGGCATCTTTCATGGCGCTGGCGGCGATGTGCTGGAACTGCTGCGTGAGCGAGCCCCACCACTGCATCGGATCGACCACGCCCGTCGGCGCGGCGGCCTCTGACTCGGCTTGCGGTGCGGGCGTGGGGGCCGGTGTGGGCTTGGGCGCTTCAGGCGCAGCAGCTTCTGGGGTTTTGATCTTGAAGGCGTTGGCCAAATCACCCATGCTGAAGTTCATGCCCTTCAAGGTGGCGAGCGTCATTTTTTGCACTTCCAGCGCCTGAATGGTGGCCTTGAGTGCCACCGCGTTTTGATCGAGCCAAAACTGCACGGTTTTGAGTTCGCTGATGCGCTTGTCCAAGTCTTCCACGCTCAAGGTCGGGGCCACCCAATTGCCCAATTGCGGCATGTTGGGCATGGTTTTGCCAGCCCCTTTGGCCAAGTTTTGCAAGAAGTCAAAACCGGGGACAAATTTGCCAAAACCAAAGTCAGGGGTGTCGCTCATGATGTTGCTCCAAGGTGTTATGAGTTGGTGCTGCGCAGCTTACTCCAAGCCCGTCAGGGCGATGGCGATTCGCTGCGCAACAGCTCTTCACGGGGAAGCAAACGGGTTCGCCAATTTGGGGTTGGTCAGAAACTCCTCGTCGGTCAAGGTCTTGAGAAAAGCAACCAGATCGGCCTTGTCTTGCGCACTCAGATTGATCTGCGCCACCAGACTGCTTTTGTTGGGATTTTGCCGACCATCGCCCGCGTAGGGGCCGCTGGTGATGTTGCGTCCGCCCGCCGCGTAAAAGTCCAGCACGCCTTCGAGCGTGGCAATCGAGCCGTCGTGCATGTAAGGCGCGGTGACGGCCACGTTGCGCAGGCTTTGCGCGCGGAACTTGCCCATGTCTGCCGCCAAGCCGGTCAGCTCAAACAGACCCCGGTTGGGGGTTGGGAATGCGCCGGTGCCGCCGATGTTGTACAGACCGGTGTTGTGAAACGGCGTCTCCAGCACCCGGGTGCTGGCATGCACCACTTGGTCGTTGAAGTTGAAGCTGCCGTGGCAGTGAAAGCACTCGGCTTTTTCGCCAAAAAACAGGCGCTGGCCGCGCTGCTCTTGCTCGGTCAACACGGCTTTGCCCTGCAACTGCTGGTCGTAGCGGCTGTTGGCCGAGATCAGCGAACGCTGGAAGCTCGACACCGCCTTGGTGATGTTGACCCAGTTCACCGGATTGGCCTCTTGCGCAAAAGCGGCTTGGAACTTGGCTTGGTACAGCGGCAAGTCGCTGATGCGTTGCAGCACTTGGGCCTTGTTGGCGTCGTTGATGCCCATTTCCACCGGGTCTACGCCCATCAGCGGCACCAGCATTTGCTGCTCCAAGCTGGTCAAGGACTTGTTGGCCCAGGTCAGCAGCGGCGCATACACCACATTGGCCAGCGGCTGGGCGCTGCGCGGGTGGATGTCGCCTGTGGAGCCCACGGCCTGGGCCAGCCCGTCGGTGAAGGCTTTGTCCTGCTGGTGGCAACTGGCACAGGCCATCGTGCCATTGCCTGACAGGCGCTTGTCGTAGAACAGGTGGCGACCCAAATCAACTTTTTCTGCCGACATGGGGTTGTCAGCGGGGACTTTGGGCGTGGGAAAGTAGCTGGGCAGCGTCCACTGCCAGGCGCTGGTGGCGGTGGCGCTGGTGTCGGTGACCGACACCCCGCCTCCGCCGCAGCCCGTCAGCAAAGTCCCCAGCGCCAAGGCGGCGGCGCTCAGCCGTGCGTACGCAACGGAGGTGGAGGTCATGGGGATCGCCTTACTTGGTGACGGCGCGGAACACGCTTTGCGCCGTGGTCGCAGCCCCACCGCTGACCAAATCCAGCCCCAGCTGGGCAAACAGCGGCGGGCAGTCCAGATCCGACGTGGCCGACATGCAGCCCACCGCGTCGTTGTGGTTGACGCTCAGATTGGTGGTTTTGAACAGCTCGGCCACATCCAGCACCACTTGCTGCGTGCTGGGGTTGAAGTCCAGGGTGAACTAAGCCAGGTTCTTTTTCGCGCAGGTGTCGGTGCCGTCGCCGGGGCCGGAGCAGTTGGTCGAGGCCAGATGCAGGCTGTAGGTGCTGACGGTGGTGGGCGTGCCGCTGGCGGGCGTGGTAGTCACGCCGCCGACGGGGTTGAGTTCGAGCTTCATGAACTTGCGCCCGGCCTGCCATGACCAACCCATCGCCATGATGTCCAGCGGTGCGGCAGCGGCCATCACGTCCGAATGGCTGAGTTTTTCAGGCACGCCGACGGTGGCCTTGAGTTTGACGTAATGGCCTGCGGGCACGGTGCCGGTGACCACGGCGTTGGTCTCGGGCGTGCCGTCGGTGCTGCACGCGCCGGAGCCGTCTTCCAAGTCGATCAACGCGACATGGCCGGACGTGCTGGTTTGCTGCCAGTTGTTGGTGGTGAGCGTGACGGGCACCGCCACGCCTTGGTCGTTCACCAGTTGGATGTCGGTCAGGTAAAAGCGCAGGTCGGCCAGCAGCGCGTTGACCGCGCCCGTGCCCAAACCGGTGATGGTGCTGCCGCAGCGCACCGGGGTGCTGCCAGCCACCGCCGCAAACGAAATGCTCACCGCCTGATCGGGCTGCGGGGTGCTGTCGCTACCACCGCCTCCGCCGCCACAAGCCGCCAGCGCCGCCACCAAAGACAGCGCGCTCCATTTGAACCAAGAAGTCATGTCGAAATCCTCAAAAAAGAAAAACCGTGAGGCGGGGCGCTGACTGAACCGCGCCCCGCGCCCTTCAAAAGATCAGCTCGCGGGGGGCAGATCAGCGTCGTCAGGCGTGACGGCGGTGTCGGGCGGCAACTCAGCCGCACTCAAGGCGGTGCTGGCTGCGACCACGCCATCGGGCGGCAGCAAGTCCGCGCCCAGCAGAGACTCGGCGGGCGTGACGGCCACGCTGTTGTCCACTGCGGAGTCGCTGCTGCAACCCAGCAAGCAGGCGCTGGCCGCCAACGCCGCGCACAAGGCAAGGCGGGCGCGCATCAGTACTTCACCCAGAAGGTGTCGCTGGTGGTCAAGCTGGCACCGGCCTTGTCGCCCAGTTCGCTGTAGCTGCTGTCCTTGGCGGCCAGGGCGGTGATCTTGGCTTTGGTGGTGGCATTGGCGCTGTAGCCGCTCTTGCCAACCCAGACGATGGCGGCATCGCCAAAGTAGCTCTTGAGCTTGGCGGCCAAAGTGGCGGTGCCGCTGGCGGCGGTGAAGTCGCCCACGGTGCTGGTATCCAGCGTGTACTTGTTGAAGCCCTTGCGCTTGTCCGGCAGCACCAGCAAGGTCGGCGAGTTGGCGCTGCCCCACGACATCGCCACCTCGGTGCCTTCCGCCACGCCCGAAGCCGCCGTGGCCTTGCAGTACTGCGTGGTCAAGAATTGGTATTTCTTGATCGCGTAGTCCGTGGCGCTGCTGGTGGCCGGGGCTTTCAGGCGGATGCTGATCTTGTAGAGCTGGTTGTCGGCGCTGGTGGCGTTGGCTTCGCCCGTGCTGGCGAGCTTGCGCGCCCAAGTCAGCTTGACGTTGCCACTGCTGTCGGCGGCACCGATGCCGACGGCTCCAAACTCACCCGTCAGCGCCGGACGCAGCGAGGCGAGCGTGGTCGCCTTGACGATGGCATCAGGCACGGTGATTTCAATTTTGGTGGTGTCCAGATTGGCCCCGGTGATGGTGGGCACGGTTTCGGTCGATGTGCAGCCGTGCGGGATCAGGAACTGGATCTCGTTGGTCGAGCCCGCCACGGCAAAAGCGCTTTGGCCGCTGGCGCTGAGGGGCGTGGTCAAGTTGACCACCCCGACGTGCGCCGATGCGCCAAAACTGACCAAGGCAGCCGCCGCAGCGACGAGTGTGTGTGCGAATTTTTTCATGATGAGAAGAAACAGGGCGCAACCGTGCCTTACAGACACCGCTGCGATCAACAAAACAAAGGAAGACCGACAGGAAATCAGGCCACCAGCGGCGGCCCACGCGCAGGCAAAGGTGCGGCGCTGCGCCGCACGGTGGGAGCAAGATCGGTCAAGGCGCTGGGCGTGAAAAGGGGCGCGTCCGCAAACTGGCTGGCGCTGGCGGCGTGGGGCGGCGGTGCTCCGGCCACAGCGCACAAGGGGCAGGCCAGCGTGTGGTGCAGCGGGGTGAATTCGCCGTCTTCAGGCGTGGCTGGCGCACTCAGGCCACGGGCGCTGCACACCAGCAACCACGGCGACGGGGCAGACAGCCACGGCGTGACCACGGCCACGCCCAGCACAGTCAGCCATCCCACCAGCACCCGAAGGCACCACGCACGCAAGCGGTCACGACGCACCCGTTGCATCACATCACCGCCCAGACGACGCGAAGGTGTGGTCCAACCTGAACACCCACCGCAGCAGCACATAGCGCGCCGCCGTGCCCGCGACTTGTTCGCGTCCGGCTTCGATGCGCCAGTCCATGCGCGGGTTGGGGTTGTAGCCCAGCAGCAAGGCGTTGCGGTGAGCGGGCTGGTAGCTGCCGAATCCGGCTTCGCTGGCCAGCAGCGTGGCCCCCGATCCGGTCAGGCTGTGCCGGGCGCTCAGGCGTTCGGTGCGCCAGCCCAGTTCGGCCTGCGGCTGACAGCGCCACACGGCTTCCAGCCAGCCGCCCCGGTTGCGGCCTTGGTAGGCGGCGCTGCCGTTGGCCGATTCCAGTGTGCCGCTGGCTTGGCGCAGCCACGCGGCAACGGTGACCATCACCGGCAGGGCGGAGCTGTCCCAGCGCAGACTGGCGGCGCTGACCTGGGTGCTGCCGCTGAAACACAGCACTTGCACCAAGGCCGCGTTGCACTCGGGGGACACATGGGTGTGACCGCTGGTGCTGATGCGCGCGCCACGCCCTTTGGGCTGAAAGCGAGCGGTAAAGGCGTCGACACGCCAATCGCCCTGCTCCAGCCCCAGATGCAGCGCGGGCACCACCGCCCCGCTGTCCGCACTGCCCGGAAAGACCGCGCCACGCCACAGCCCGGCGTCAACCAACCAGTGGCCGTCGGGCGTGTCCTGCCGCCAGCCCAGTTGCAGGCCGTCGTCCACCCAGTCGTCGTTGAGCGCGGCGCGCTTGGCCAGCGGCATCAGGGCAAAACGATCCAAGTGCCCAGCCCCGCCCAGCACCGGCCCCAGCTCGGGCTTTTGGCGGCCTGCGCTGAGTTGCCAGTCGCTGCTCGGGGTGTGCCAGCGGCTGTGGATGGCGGCGGTTTCGACGTGGGCGCGGTCGCTGTCGTGCTTACCCAGAGCCACGCTGGCGGCCCAGGTCTCGTCTAGCCGCCAGCCCAGCTCGGCCACGCCGTGCTCCAGCCCCAGGCCGCGCCGATCCACGCCGGGGTCGCCTTGCAGCACATAGCCCGCCAGCCGCGCCGACGGCAGCAACGTGCTGGCGTCGAGTTGGGTGATGGCTGCGCTCAGCCCCAGGCGCAGACCCGCTTCCTCAGGCACGGCGCTGGCCGCGTCGTGAGCCCGAGCGAAAGGGGCCGCCAGCATGGCGACCAACGCCGCCATCCGCCGCAAACATGCCTTGTTCATGGTGTGTGACCTCGGTTCAGTGGACATGGACGGCAGCGGCATCACGCGGGGTTTGCACCCAGACTTTGACGGTTTGACGGCCTGCGCGCTCAAAGTCCAGCGTCAGATCGAAGCGGTCGCCATCGACCAGCGGGCGCTTGAGGTTGAGCAGCATCAGGTGGTAAGTGCCGCCGTGGCGCAGCGGCACCTCAGCGCCCGCAGGCAGCTCGATGGCGGGGATGGCGCGCATCCGCATCACGCCCGCGTCCAGCGTCATTTGGTGCAGCTCGACGCGCTCGGCCACCGGGGTGCTGGCTCCGATCAGGCGGTCAGGCTGGCTGCCTGAGTTGCGGATGCCGCGCAGGTAAGCCGCGCCGTTGGCACTGCCTTGCAAGCTGGGCACGGCGTAGGGATGCTCCAGCAGCAAGTCGCCCGCGTGGGTGCCGTGGGCGTTCACCACAGAGCTGAGGGCCAGCAGCGCTGCCCCCATCCAAAGTGCGCGGCTCAATGGGTCACCCCGTTGTGCTCATGTGCGGCGGCGGGCATGGCCGCACCCAGCGGACGCGCCGGGGCTTGCACTTGCAGCGTTTGGCGCTTGCCGTCTGCGCCTTGGAACACCAAGGTGACGGGCACGGTGTCGCCGTCTTTCACTTGGGCTTTCAAGTCCAACAGCATCAGGTGGTAGCTGCCGGGTTTGAGCTGCACCGGCTTGCCCGCAGGCAGCGCCAAGCTGGGGATGGCGTGCATTTTCATGACGCCGTTGTCCATCGTCATTTCGTGGATTTCAGCGACTGCCGCCACGGGCGAGCTGACCGACAGCAGTTGCGCGTCTTGCGTGGCAGTCAACTGCATGAACGCGCCCGTCGCCTTTTGCTGCGGCACGGTGGCGCGCACCCAAGCGTCTTGCACGCTGACTTGAGCCTGCGCAGCGGTAGCAGCCAACAAGGCCGCAGCCAAGGACAACGAAAAAATCGGACGAGAAAAGGTCATGACGACACTCCAAAGTGGATGGAAACAGGGGCAAGCCGCCAGCAAGGCGCAAGCGGTGAACACGCCGCGCTCGGTCTATCAAGCACCGGGCAGCAGCGTCAGCAGCAACAGGGAATGCGCCGCAAGGTGCGGCAAGGCGCTGAATTCAGAGCGAATTCAGGCGAGAGAAGATCACAGCGCGGGCGGCGCGCGGGCTTGGCCGGGGCCGTCAATCAGCGTGGCCAGTCGGGCCACTTCCAGCGGCAGCAAGGCGTGCGGGCAGTCTGGCGACAGGGGTTGGTACGCCACCAACGGGGGTGGCGGGGCGCTGGCGGTCATGCACAGCGGGCAGTCCAGCGTGTGCCCGGCGCGGGGCGCATCAGGTGTGGCATTGGGCCCGGCGGGCGCATCTGCCGCAGAACTGGCTGAAGCTGTGGACGAGTCCAGCAGCACCAGCTTGAGCCCACCCGTGGCACCGCAAGCCAGCGTCATGGCCTGCGGGCGCACCCAAGGCGCAGCCACCGCCACGCCCAAATACAGCGCAAACCACACCAACACCCAACGGGCAATACCGCTGGGTTGGCGCAGAGTGTGCAAGATGGACATGGGCACGGATTATGGCCGAGCCCTAGTCACGAATCTCGTGTTCATCGCCATCTTGACCTTGGTCAAAGACGTGGTATGCGGCACAAGCGCATGATGAGTCCAACAACAAAACAAAGGAGCCATCATCATGGACACACAGCAAGCCCTCCCCTACCAGCAGCAACTGCTGGCCATGCGTGCGGCCCTGCTGGCGCAAATCGCAGAGCAGCGTGGCGGTGTCATCAGCCGCGCTGAAGCCGCCGCGAGCCACTTTGGCAGCCCCGAAGACACGCCCGCGCAACTGGTCACAGAAAAAGACCTCGCCTTCGCCATTGACGAGCACGAGACCGCCGAGTTGGGCGCCATCGATGCCGCGCTGGCCCGCATCGAAGCCGGTGTCTACGGCGAGTGCGTGAGCTGCGGCGTGGACATCCCCACCGCCCGACTGCACGCCGCGCCCCAAGCCCTGCGCTGCATCAGTTGCCAAGAAGCTGCCGAAAGTCGCCACCACGGTTGAGCCCCGCGCTCACTCGTTCTTTCATTTCATGTCGATCAAACCTAAGGAAGACCTACTCATGACCACATTCCACGCCGTTGTTTGGATGGATCACACCGAAGCCCACGTGGTGATGTTTGACCGCGAGCACGTGCAATCGCAGCGCATCAAGTCACGCAGCCACCACAAGCACCAAGGCAAGGTCGGCGACGATGCGGCTTACTTCGCTGATGTCGCCGCTGCGTTGGACGGCACGCACGAAGTGCTGCTGGCCGGCCCCGGCATCGCCCGCAACCAGTTCCGCGACTGGGCTGTGACGCACAAAGCCGCTGTGGCTGAAACCATCGTGGACTCGGTCAGCGCCGACCACCCCACCGACAACCAACTGGTCGCGATGGCCCGTCAGTACTTCAAGAAGTTCGACAACATGGCCGCTGACCCCACGCTGGTGTAAGCGCCCTCACCGCTTCCAAAAAACCTCAAGGCCGCGCCCTCCGCAATGGAAGGCGCGGCCTTCGTTTTGTTGGCGCAGTGCCGTCGCTCAGCTTGGCGAAGCGGCGATGTCTTGGTCGATTGCGCCAAAGATGCTTTGCCCGTCCAAGCCCTTCATCTCGATGCGGATGGTGTCGCCGAACTTCATGAATTCGGTGCTGGGCTGGCCGTTTTGGATGGTTTCGATGCAGCGCTTTTCGGCAATGCAGCTGTAGCCCTTGGGCCATTCCATGCGGCCATCAACCTCCACGCCCTTGTTGCTGACGGTGCCGCTGCCCACGATGGAGCCCGCGCGCACGTTGCGCGTCTTGCAAATGTGGGCGATGAGCTGGCCGAAGTGGAAGGTCATCTCCGGCCCGGCGTCGCACAGACCGACCTTGCGGCCATTCCAGGTCGATTGCAGCGTCAGGTTGACGCGGCCTGCGTCCCAGGCGCTGCCTAGTTCATCGAGCGTGACGGCCACCGGGCTGAAGGCGGTAGCAGGCTTGCTTTGGAAGAAGCCAAAGCCCTTGGCCAGCTCGTTGGGAATCAGGTTACGCAGACTCACGTCGTTGACCAGCATCACCAGCCGGATGCCACCCAGCGCCTGCTCGGGCGTGCTGCACATGGGCACGTCGCCGGTGATGACGGCCACTTCGGCCTCGAAGTCGATGCCGTAGGCTTCGCTGGGCACCACCACCGGGTCGCAGGGGCCGATGAAGTCGTCGCTGCCGCCTTGGTACATCAACGGGTCGGTGTAGAAGGTGGCGGGCACTTCGGAGTTGCGCGCCTTGCGCACCAACTCGACGTGGTTCAGGTAGGCCGAGCCGTCGGCCCACTGGTAGGCGCGCGGCAGCGGGGCCATGCATTTTTCAGGCTCGAAGGGGAAGGCGTGGCGCGCTTTGCCCTCGTTCAGGGTCTGGTACAGGTCTTGGAGTTGCGGGGCCAAGAAGGCCCAGTCGTCCAGTACCTGCTGCATGCGCGTGGCGATGTCCGCCGCATAATGCGCGGTGGTCAGATCGCGCGAAACGACAACCAATTGCCCATCGCGCGAGCCGTCTTTGTAGGTGGCGAGCTTCATAGATTCAGGTCTCCATCAATCCATACGCAGACTGGCTACACCATGTGCCAATTACGCATTGGTAAACTTATTTAACTAAACGAAACGAATTCTAGTGCAAATGGATGACGTGCGCCCCAATGCAGCCGATGAAGACACCAGCGCCGCCCCTGACAAAGAGCGGGCGGGCATTCAGTCGGTGGAGGTCGGTTTTGCACTGCTGGAGGTGCTGGCCCACGCCAACGGCCCGCTGATGCTGCGCGACTTGGCCGCCGCCGCTGACATGAGCGCCGCCAAAGCACACCGCTATTTGGTGAGTTTTCAGCGCCTGGGTTTGGTGATGCAAGACGCGGCCAGCACGCGCTACGACCTCGGGCCCGCCTCGCTCAGGCTGGGGCTGGCGGCGTTGTCGCGGCTGGACGCGGTGCAAATGGGCCGCGAGCGCATCGGCACGCTGCTGGCACAGATCGGCCACACGGTGGCGCTGGCGGTGTGGGGCAACCACGGGCCCACCATCGTCCACTGGCAAGAATCGCCGCTGGCCGTGCCGGTGAACCTGCGTTTGGGCGATGTGATGCCGCTGCTCACGTCGGCCACTGGGCGCTGCTTTGCCGCCCACATCAGCCCTGATCGCACGCTCGGCAAGGTGCAACCCATGATGGCGCAAGAGTTGCAGCGGCTGCAAAGTTTGCCGCAAGGCCACAACCGCCCCGACGTGCCGCAAACCTTGGCCGATGTGGAAGCCATACTGGCCGAAGTGCGCCAGCGCGGCGCGGCGCGGGTGGTGAACACCTTGCTGCCGGGCATTGTGGGTTTTTGCACGCCGGTGTTTGACTCGGACGGCCACATGGCGCTGGGCATGGTGGCGTTGGGCTCGGCGGCGACTTTTGATGCCGCGTGGGGCGGCACGGTAGAAGCGCCGCTGCGCGCCGTGGCCGAGCAACTCTCACGCGACTTGGGCTACCGAGGCGCTTGAGCTGATGCGTGCCCCCGCCACGCCCCGGCTGCTGGTCGGCCTGAGTGCTGCGGTGTTGGCGGCACATTTGCTGCTGCTGAACGAGTTGCCCAGCCTGTTGCTGGCTGACGAACCCAGCCACCCCGCGCCCGTGTTCAGCACGCGCACCTTGCCATCGTCAGCCGCGCCCGCCAGACCCGCTGCGCCACCGGCACCCAAAGCCGATCCCGCAACGCGCACATCCCAACCGGCACCCACCAAACCAGCAGCGACTGAAGCCGAAGCAGTGACAGCGGCTGATGCGCCGCCCGTCTCGGGCGCAGAGGTCGATCAAGCCCCGGTCAGCTTCGGCCCACACGGTGCGGAATCGGCCAAGGCGGCTCACCCGTCCGGCGAAGAAAACCATGCCGCCGCCCATCCGCCCGCTGCCGCTGCCAGCTCGTCTGCCGTATCGGCGACCGCAGCGGCCAGCGCGACGGGAACGCATTTCGCATCGGCATCAGCGCCCGGCGTGCAACTCTTGGCTGAAGTGCCGCCTTCGGCGCGCTTGCGCTACAGCGTTGCGGGTCGGGCCAGCCAACTGCCTTACAGCGCCAATGCAGAGCTGCTGTGGCAGCACGACG
>CALMOI010000441.1 GCA_937871735.1 uncultured Comamonadaceae bacterium | reverse complement strand
AAGTGCAGCGCCAGCTCAAAACCTTGGCTGACAGCCTCGCGCAAATCACCCCGCCTGATCGGCAGTTCATGCCCGAGTTGGACTGGGACAGCTGGCAAAGCCTGCGTGCGCCGCTGTCCACCCTCACGCCCAGCCCCGAACTGGACGAAGCCGTGTGGTTCGCCTGCACATCCTTGGTGCCCGCCACCTTGCTGTGGTTGCGCGTGTACCAACAAAGCCAGCCCGAACTGTTTCGCATGGCGGCTTGAGGGCCATCAAGGCACAGGCCGCAGCAGCCGCAGGCCGTTGGCGATCACCAGCAGGCTTGCGCCCACATCAGCGAACACGGCCATCCACATGGTGCCGTTGCCGCTCAAGGTCAGGCCCAAGAACACGGCTTTGATGCCCAGCGCCAGCACAATGTTTTGCACCAGCAGCGCGTGAGTGCGGCGCGACAGGCGAATGAAGCGCGGCAGCTTGCGCAGGTCGTCGTCCATCAGGGCGACGTCGGCGGTTTCAATGGCGGTGCCGGTGCCTGCCGCGCCCATCGCAAAGCCGATGTCGGCGCGGGCCAGCGCGGGCGCGTCGTTGATGCCGTCGCCGACCATGCCAACGGCTCCGGCGCGCAGGTTCAACTTGGCCTCGATGGCGGCGAGTTTGTCTTCGGGCAGCAAGTCGCCACGGGCTTCGTCGATGCCGACTTGCGTGGCAATGGCTTGCGCGGTGTGGCCGTTGTCGCCGGTCAGCATCAAAGTGCGGATGCCCAGCGCGTGGAGTTCAGCGATGGCGGCGCGGCTGCTGTCTTTCACGGTATCGGCCACGGCGAACAAGGCACGCACGCCGCGCTCGCTGCTGAGCAAGATCACGGTTTTGCCTTGCTCTTCCAGCGCGGACAAGAGCGCTTCCAGCTCGGCGGAGCAGCGGCCTTGCTCGTGGATCAGGCGGTGGTTGCCCAAGCTGTAAAGCTCGCCAGCGATGCGGCCTTGGGTGCCGCGTCCGGGCAAGGCGGCAAAGTCGGCCACGCTGTGCAACGCCACGCCATCACGCGCGGCGGCATCGGCCAAGGCGCGTGACACCGGGTGGTCTGAGTAGCTGGCCAAGCTGGCGGCCAAGCTGCGCACGTCGGCCTCGGGGCTGCCGTCCAGCACCAAGAAGTTGGTTTGCACGGGCTTGCCGTGGGTCAGGGTGCCGGTTTTGTCCAAGGCCAGCCAAGTGAGCTTGCGCCCTTGCTCCAGATAAGCCCCGCCTTTGATCAAGATGCCCTGCCGCGCTGCCGCCGCCAAGCCGCTGACCAAGGTGACGGGCGTGGAAATCACCAAAGCGCAGGGGCAAGCAATCACCAGCAGCACCAGGGCTTTGTAGATCCAGTCCAGCGCGTTACCGCCCCACAGCAAAGGCGGCAACGCGGCCACGGCCAGCGCCAACACCAGCACCGCCGGGGTGTAGATGCGCGCAAATTGATCGACAAATTGCTGCATCGGCGCACGTTGGCCTTGCGCGGCAGTGACTGCTTCAATGATGCGGGCCAAGGTGCTGTGGCTGGCCAGCGCGGTGACGCGGTACTCGAAGCCGCCCGCCTCGTTGATGGTGCCCGCAAACACGGTGTCGCCCTCGGCTTTGTCCACCGGCAGGCTTTCGCCGGTGATGGGCGCTTGGTTCACGGTGGAGCGGCCACTGAGCACGGTGCCGTCCAGCGCGATGCGCTCGCCGGGCTTGACGCGCACCCGCGCACCCAGCGCCACCGCCTGCGCCGCTACCTCCTGCCAAGTGCCGTCGCTTTGCTGCACGGTGGCGCGCTCGGGGGTCAATTGCATCAAGCCTTGAATGGCGTTGCGCGCCCGGTCGAGCGACTGCGCTTCAATCAACTCAGCGACTTGGAACAGCACCATCACCATCGCGGCCTCGGGCCATTGGCCCAGCAGCAGCGCGCCGGTCACGGCAATGCTCATCAGCGCGTTGATGTTCAAGTTGGCGTGGCGCAACGCAATCCAGCCTTTTTTGTAGGTGGTGGTGCCACACGCCAGCACCGCCACCACGGCCAGCGCCGCCGCCACGCCCGTGGGCAGCGCCAGCCAGTCGGCCACTTCAGCCCCCAACGCGGCAAGACCGGCCAGCACCAACGGCCAGCGCGGCTTGCGGGGCTCGGGCACCGGTTGCGCTGCGCCACCGCTGGCGACTTCAGGCGTGAAACCCACGGCGCGGATGGCTTGCAAAATCGGCTCGATGGCGGCGGGTTCGTGCGTCACCGTGAGCACGCGTTGCATCAGGTTGAAGGCCAAATCGGTCACACCGGGCAGCGCGGCCAGACTTTGGCGCAGCAGGGCTTCTTCCACCGGGCAGTCCATTTGCATGATGCGAATCGGCGTTTGCACGCGGGTGCCGACCGCCACCGGGGGCGGCAGCGCGGACACTGTGGCCGTCACCGTGGTCGCCTCGTGCTCGTGACCACAGCACGCCGCGCCGCCACAAGCCGGGGGCGCATAAGAAGGCGCGTGCGTGTGCGCCGGGACTTGGTATTTGAGGGACATGGCCGCTTTCTGAAACAGACTGCACCCATTACACAAGCTGTAGTTACTATAGGGTCAAGCGATTTTTTGCGGAGGCGCGATGAAGATTGGTGAACTGGCGCAAGTGGCGCAATGCACGGTAGAAACCGTGCGCTACTACGAAAAAGAAGGGCTGCTGCCCGCGCCACTGCGCACGGCGGGCAACTTCCGCGACTACGGCACCGAGCACCTGGAGCGGCTGCGCTTCATCCGCAACTGCCGGGCGCTGGACATGAGCCACGGCGAAATCCGCACTCTGCTGGCGCTCACCGATCATCCCGATGCGGGCTGCGGCGCAGTCAACACCGTGTTCGACCAGCACATCGCCCATGTGGAAGAGCGCCTGCGCGAACTCATGCAGCTCAAAGCGCAACTGCACGCCCTGCGCGAGCGCTGCCAAAGCGAACACAACACCGAAAACTGCGGCATCTTGCAAGGACTGGCCGCGATGGAAACCAACCCCAAACCCGAACGCCACACGCACTTGGGGTAACGCAGGGAACGCCGGGCGAGTTGGCCCGCGACGGGCGCTTACACCGCGTAGCTCAAGGTCTGCGCCTCATCGTCACCGATTTGCACGGTGGCTTGGGCCAGTTGGCCGCTGGCGGCATCCCAAACATAGCGGTGCGTCATTTCCACTTCGCCGTAGACCTTTTTGTCGATGGCGGTGATGCGGCCTTGCGCGTCGTAGTGCGCTTCAAAGTAGGTGTTGCGGTTGCGCAGTTCGTCGGCTTGCAGTTCTTGGGTGAGTTGCAGCGGCAGGCTCACGCCCTTGTAGGTCAAGAAGTAGCGGATCACGGAGTCGGCTTTCAGATCAGGCAAAGAGGGGTTTAAACAGCGGCCTTCAGCGGCGCGGGCGAGCACAACGCGGCGTGCAAGATGTGAACGAAGTGCTGGGCTTGGCGGGCTGCACCGTCGTGGATTTGGTGGCGGCAGCTGGTGCCGTTGGCGATGAGCCAAGTGTCGGCGCTGGCGGCGCGCACGGCGGGCAGCAGGTCAGCTTCGGCCATTTGCATCGACAGCGCGTGGTGTTCGGCCTCGTAGCCAAACGCGCCCGCCATGCCGCAGCATGAGCTTTCAATGAATTCAACCTGCAACTGCGGCACCCAGCCCAGCACTTTGCGCATGGCTTTCATGGCCCCAAAGGCTTTTTGATGGCAGTGACCATGCACCAGCGCCTGACGCGGCACGGCTTGCAGCGCGGGCAGGTCGGCGGGTTTGAATTCGCGGGCCACATATTCTTCCAGCAGCCAAGCTTGTTGGCCCGCACGGGCGGCCAGTGCGCCCAAGTGCATGGTTTGGTATTCGTCACGCAGCATCAGCAGGCACGAGGGCTCCAGCCCCAGCACGGGCAAGCCGCGCTCCAGCCACGGGGCCAAGGCAGTCAGCAGGCGCTGGGCTTCAGTGCGGGCGCTGACCACGTCGCCTACAGACAAAGCGCTGCGGCCACAGCACAAGGCGCGCTCGCCCGCAGGCGGGGTCACGACCTGCACGGTGCAGCCCAAGGCGCGCAGAACGGCGACAGCGGCATGGGCGGTGGCGGGGTCGAGGTGGTTGCTGAAGGTATCGACCAGCAGCACGACTTCACGCGGCGCGGTACGGCCCGAGGGTGCGGCTGCGGGAGTGATGGCGGCGCTGGCCCAGTCGTCAAAGAAAGCGCGGGCAGCGGGCACGGGCAATGAGCGGGCGGCGGCCACGCCGAAGTGGCGCTCCATCAACTGCGCCAGCCAGCCGCCGGGGCGGCGCAGCGCCAGCAAAGGGCGCACGGCGCGCAGACGCGGCAGCCAGCGCGGCAAGCTGGCGACGAGTTGGTCGCGCCGGGGCATGGCTTGGGTTTTCCAGCGCTGGGCCAGCACTTCGGTGCGCAGCAGTGCCATATCCACGCCGTTGGGGCATTCGCGCTTGCAGCCTTTGCAGGCCAAGCACAAGTCCATTGCCGCATCCACGTCGGGATGGCTGAAGGGCTGCGGCCCGAGTTCGCCGTTCATGGCGGCGCGCAAGGTGGCGGCGCGGTGTTGGGTGCTGTGGGTGGTGTCGCCGGTGGCGCGAAAGCTGGGGCACATCACGCCCTGCCCCGTGGCACGCTGACAGGTGCGGCTGCCGATGCACACCGCCGCCGCTTTGCCAAAGCCCGCGCCGTGGCTGGGAAGGGCGGCGTAGGCATCGCCCGCGCCGTAAGCGTCGTAGCCCGACCAGTCCAGCACCAAGGCCGGTTCAGTCAGCGGGGCACTCGCGGTGCTGGCGGCTTTGGCGCTCAAACGTTTTTGCCTTTGAGCAGCCGTGCCTGATCGGAGGCGCTGTAGTTGTTGAACAGCCCTTGCGCCGCTGCGGCGCGGCGGTTGGACATGCGAATCGCTTCGATCTTGCCCGCCGGGGCCAGCCGCGAGAGCACTTTGGTCAGCTCGCTGCTGCCGCATTCGGGGCAAGTGGGCACAGCATCGCCGCGCACCAGTCGCTCAAAATCGGCGTGACAGGCATTGCATTGGTATTCGTACATCGGCATGGGGAACTCCGTGGAATGTCGGTTCTGTCGCTGTTCTATCGCTGCTTTGTCGCGTTTGCGGCAAGCGCACTGCCCTGCACGGCCTGGCTACACCGCTGGTGTGGCGCAATGCTCGACGGGCGAGGCGCAGCCTTCCAAGCTGCTGCGGGCTGTGCTTGCACGATTCAGGCCCACCCACGCATCGACGGCGGCGGTGTCAAAGCCCACATGGCGGCTGCCGTCGTCGGTGCGCTGCATCAGGGGGCGGCGAATCAGCAGCGGCTCGGCCAGCAGCAGCGCCAGGGCCGAGTCCACGCTCTGCGCTTCGGGCACCACGTCGCCGGTTTTGATGCGCGGGGCGGCGCGGTTGAACCATTCGGCCACCGGCAACGGCTGCAAAAAGGCCAGCAAAGCGGCGCGTGTCCACGGCTCGGTCAGCAAGCTGCGGCGCTCTAGGGTGTGACCGGCGGCTTCCAAGGCGACGCGCTGACGGGCGTTGCCGCCGCAGCCGGGTTTTTCAAAAAAGACAAGGTGGGTCATGGCAACTCCGATCAGGTCAATCACACAGCAGATGGCGCATCGGTGGGCAAGCTGGCCCCCACCAACGGGGCCGACTGGGCCAGCGGCCCCAGTACGGGCAGCGCGGGCCAAGCATCAGCTAACGCCAGCAGCGCGTGGGTTTGTTGGGTGATGGCGCGCACGGTGTCGGCTTGCAGGCGCTGCACCCAGCGTGCAGGCAAGGCCGACGCGCCGCACTCGGCTCCGGCCAACATGCCGACCAGCGCGCCGGTGGTGTCGGCATCGTCGCCTTGGTTGACGGCGGTGATCACGGCTTGCTCAAAGTCCGCGCCCACGCTCAGGCTGTGCAGCACGGTTTGCACGGTATCTACTACGTAGCCGCTGGCGCGTCCGGGGTACGGCGCGTAGCTGAACACGCGGTGGGTCGCCACCCAATCGGCCACCCACGCGGTGCGCTCAGTTGCGCCCCAACCCAGCACCAAGGCTTGCGTCAGCGCACCCAAATCCACCGTGGCCACGTCAGACAGCGGGTGATGGTGCGTGAGATGCGCTTGCGCCACCGACAAACGCGCCAGCGCCGCAGGCTGGCCCAGCGTGGCGAGCGCGGCGGGCAGGTTGCGCATCAACGCGCCATTGCCGCCGTCACCATCGCTCAACGGGCCTTCTAAGCTGCCGTCGCGCACAAAGCGTTGAATGCCGCGTCGGCAGGTGTTGCCGCAGTCCACCGGCTTGCCGCGCCACCAACGCACATAGGCGTGGCCGATGTCGCGCACCAGCGTGTCGTCGCCATCCAAGCAGCGGCGCAGGGCGGCGGGGCCACCGGCCACCAGCGCATCGCCCAACGCCAGGCTCATGGTGGTGTCGTCGGTGACTTGGCCTCGCGCCAGCTTGAGCCAGCCGCCGCCAATAATGTCGCGGTGGATGCCGTACTGGTTTTGAATCTCACGCGGGCGCAAAAATTCGACCGTGGCCCCCAGCGCATCGCCTATGGCCAGCCCCAGGTAAGCGCCCAAAGCACGGTCAGCGCGCTGGGCCAAGTCAACGGGGCGAGAGGGTTCAAAGTTCATGGCGAGCCTCAACGTCGTAATGGCCGCCCAAGGCCAACACTTCTTGTTCGCCTTGCAGCACTTGGCCGGGCAACAGGCTGGGGTAGACCACGATTTTGAAGATGGGCACCTGCACTTCCAAGATCCAATCGCCAAAGCAACTGGCCTCGTCCGCCGACAAGCTCAGCGAGATCAGGTTGTTGAACTGCATGGTGCAGCGCCGCCCTGTGAGTCGGCCTGACACGATCTGCTCTTCGCAGCGATTGCTGCCGCGCCACAGCCGCACATGGTCAGGACTGTGGCCCGCAGCGGGCAGGCCAAAGCGGCGCAGCGACCATTGGCAAAACTCGTACAGCAAGTCGCACTGCTGGTGAATGTTGTTGTTGTGATAGCGACTGGCGCACTTTTGTTCGATGTACGTCAGCCACGCGGGCGACGGGAAACGCTGCAACGGCGCATGGTGAAAAGTGGGCACCAGACCAAAGCGGCTTTCCACCCAGCCTTTGAGTACCGCCGCCGCCGGGCCGTTGGAATCCATGCCCCAGCCTTGCAGCAGCTTGCGCCACGAACTGCGCCAGCGCCGCTGCTCTGCCGTGCCCAAGTCGGCCATCTGCTGCGCTTCGGGCTTGCGCAAGCCGAAAGCGATGTCCATGTAATTGACGAAAACCTCGCGCGCCTCCAGCAAGCTGGCGCTGCGATCAAGCAAGCCAAACAGCCCTGCGTGCGCCGCCCGCGCCCCCGCAATGCTGAGCGGCACGGGTCGCGCATTGAACTGCGTGCTGCCCAACACGGGCACCGGCACGCCGATCAAGTTGGTGCTGTACCAGTGCTGCGGCTGAATGTCGTCGTCCGTACTCATACCACCAAAGGCAAGCAAGGGACGCGCCAGCCAGTGATGCGCGGTGAAAACTCACTCGCCCCAAGCCTCCAGCCGACTCACCCAAGCGTGGAAGCGGGGGCATTGCTGGCGGATGGACTCCAAGCCTATGGTTTCGGCAATCAGCGGGCCGTGTTCGGTCTTGGAGTAGCTGCCGCCAAACAGGCGGTGCAGCCGTTTGGACGGAGCCGTCTCGGGGCTGTCGTTGATGTCTTCCGGGCTGGCGACGGCGCTGCGGATGCGGGTCAGGGCGGTGCGGTCGGCCTCGGGCAAGGGGTCATGCACCCAATTGAAATGGGCAATGTCGGCAAACAGCAGCCCCTCGAACTCATACATCTGGACGTAGGGCAACACGGCTTGGGCGTTGAAACGCTTGCCGACCTGAGCCTGAACGGCGTGCAAGATGGCTAATTCCAGCGTCGCCCGGTCGCGCCCGGCCCGATCTTGAAAACCGTAGAAATCAACCAATGTAGTCAGGCGGTGAAAAGCTGGGTATTCGTGCGCCAAAAAGTTAGCCAGCCGCTCCACCGTGACCCGCCCGCCCCGGTGGCGGCCCGACGGGGCTTGCAACAGACGCGGCACCGCCTCTACTTGGTGGGCCAGCAGGTGCGGCAACAAGCAGGTCTTGACGAACTCCACCTCGGTCTGCCCTTCGCAGACCACCCCCAGCCGAATCACGGAGCCACCCCGATAGGGTCTTTGAGCCACAGGTCAGACAACAGGTAGTCGTCGTCCAGCCAGGATTGGTACTGAGCGCGGGTCAGGTTGCGCAAGGTGGTAGCCCCGTTTTGGTTGTCGGCGACGATCAGGTTTTCTAGCTCGAAGCAGTCCACCAAGGTGGGCGACTGGGTGGCGATGAACACCTGCCGCTGCTGGGCCACGCGCTTGAGCATCTCGGCCACCAGCGTCATGGCGTGCGGATGCAGGCCCAGCTCGGGCTCGTCAAAGCACAAGATGCTGGGCAATTGGTCGGTGGGTAGGTTGAGCAGCGTCAGCAGACAAAACAGCCGCAGCGAACCGTCCGAGGTCAGGTGCGCGCCAAAGGTTTTGTCGCTGTAGCGGCTTTGCCAGCGCAGATCGACCTTGCCCGCCACCGGCTCCAGCACAAAGTCGCCAAAACCGGGCAGCACGCGCTGAATCTGGCGCACGATGAGTTGGTAGCGCCGGGGCTCGCGCAGGCGTAAGTCCAGCAGCACGGCGGCCACGTTGCCGCCATCGGCGCGCAGACGGGCGCTGTCGGACACGTCCCAGCGGCGGTGCAGGTTGGCATTCGGCGAGGTGTCGTGGAATTGGTACAGCGTGATGTCAGCTAGGAGCTGACGCAGTGGCACAGCTCGCGCATCCGTGACCTCGGTCAGTTGAGCTTCACGGGTTGCAGCACCCAGTACGGAGCGAACCGACTCCACAGGAAAGGTGGTGTGCCGATATGACCAGGACTCTCTCCCGATCAACACCGTATCACGCACTGATGGTGTCAACTTAAACTGGTAGTCGCAGTTGCATTGAAGGATTTGGGCTTCCAGCGTCGCCTGGATGGCTGGCGTACTCCGGGCACCCATATAGAACAAGTCATCCGCCCCGCCATGTCGCAAGACAAATTCTTGGAGCTTTTGCGACTTCAGCATCCAACTCACCAACTCCAAAAAGCGCAGCAGCGTGGATTTGCCTGCCCCATTGGCCCCGATCAACACCGCCAGCGGCGGGATGTTGAGGTCGTCGATCTGACGCAAGCTGCGAAAGCCTTGAAGGGTGAGGCGGGTAATGCGGCTTGGGGGTAAAAGGGGATTGTCCATAACGGGCAGTGTAGCCAAGCGATCGGCCCACTGGGCTTGCCCCAGTTTCCCGGACGGTTTGCCTAACCCTTCACCTCCGCTGCCCAGCGGTCAACAAGGTAAAGGGTTGGGCTAGCACGTGAGCGATACGCTCGTGCGGCTTACACCGGGCGGTTTTCGTTGGGGTTGCGCACTGGGCCCATCAGCTCCAAGCCTTCGGCGTAGGTGATCACGTCAAAGGTGACATCGAACTTCAGTGCGGCATCGGCCACTGCGTCAAGCTTGCCAGCGGTGTCCTTTTTCTTGAGTTCGGTTTTTTCGAGGTACAGCAGTTCCAGCAGCTCGTTGTAGACGGTGGATTCGTCAATCGGCAGCACGTAGAACATCGCGCCCTTGTACGGCACTTGGTACTTCTTGGACAGGTCGATGTTGTTGCAAAACAGGAAGTACTTGCCACCGGCGCTCAGGGTGTCGCCCAGCACTTCGGCCACGTCTTTCAGGTGTTCAAAGCTCAGCAGATAGCCCGCAAAGAAGGGGATGGATTTGTCGCCCACGCTGGAGCAAGCCATGACTTGGTCGCAGGTGAGTTCAGGCGGACGGGCTTCGTCGGCCAGCTTGGGAGCGAAGCGCAGGGCCAGCTCGCCACGGAAGCCGACACGGCCTGCCGTCTTGGTCGGGGCTTTGAGCACCGGGTTCAGCAAACGGCCCTCTTTTTCAAGGCGGGCGAACGCGGTGTCATCAATAACGGAGCGGTCTAACGTGGCAGTCATGAAGGTTCCTTCAGTGGTAGTGAAAAAATCGTTGTCGCAAACTTGTCGCTTTCATTTGTTTGCAATGAACGTACCACCCACATATTCCAGAGCGAATCGCCCTAGTAATCAGGGACTCGCCTCCAAAACCCGACACAACGCTGTAGGGCGCGGTTGAATCCAGACATTTTGATGACGCAAAACCCACGCAAATTTCCACTTTGTCGGGAAGCGAACAAAGCCATTGATGAAGCCGTTTTAGCGCCAAAAAACGTGTTTTCTCTTTGTAAATCAATAACTTAACTTGCATTGCACACTGCTGGCACAACATGGCACAGAAGCTGCAAAGAGAGAGT
>CALMOI010000440.1 GCA_937871735.1 uncultured Comamonadaceae bacterium | reverse complement strand
GCCTTGGGGGTCGTAGGCATAACTTCCTGCCGAATGATCCATCGTGTAACTGGTTGGAGTTTTACCGTCCACGCGTTTGTAATAAACCTTAAAGTCTTTTGCTATGGCGGCAATCTGTTCAGGGCTACCGCGCAACGCTAAAAAGCTCGGATCAAAATTCGCCATATAGGCTTTGAGTAACTCCTGCGTATCGCGCTCAGGGTCGACGGTAATGAAAATTCCTTGGAATTTATCGCCATTGGAACCTAGCAATTTTTTGACTTCGGCCAATTCTTGCATCGAAGTCGGGCACACATCCGGGCACTGGGTGTAGCCAAAAAACACCATCACCACCTTGCCGCGAAAGTCTTGCAAGCTGCGCACTTGGCCGTTGTGGTCGGTGAGTTTGAAGTCGCGTGCGTAGTCCGCGCCGGTGATGTCCACCCCGTGGAACTGCGGCTTTTCTGGGCTACAGCCCGTCAAGCTGACCGCACCAGCAGCCAGCAAGCCCAACCCCAGTGCTGATTGCAACCAATGGCGTTTATTCATTCAAATCTCCGCATCAAAACAAATAGTGATCGACCAACAAAGCTGCAAACAAAGCGCTCAGGTGAATCAAAGAAAAACGAAAGGTCTTGCGTGCCAAAGCATCAGAATAATGATGCCACAAGGCCACCGCATAGCCAATAAATCCGATACTCAAAATGACCGCCACGCTCAAATAAAGCCATGAACTCATGCCATAAACAAATGGCATCAAACAAGCTGAAAACAATAACAAGGTGTAAAGCAAAATTTGCAGCCGCGTAAATTCATTACCATGCGTCACCGGCAACATGGGTAAACCCGATTTACGGTAATCTTCGACGCGGTACAAAGCCAAAGCCCAAAAATGGGGCGGAGTCCAAATGAAGATGATTAAAAACAAAATCAAGGCTTCGGGGCTGACTTCACCGGTCATGGCGGCCCAGCCCAACACGGGCGGCATGGCACCAGACGCGCCGCCAATCACGATGTTTTGCGGGGTGCGGGGCTTCAAGATCACGGTGTAAATCACCGCGTAGCCCACGAAGGTGGCGAACGTCAGCCACATGGTCAGCGGGTTGATCCAGATGTACAGCAGCATCGATCCCGCGCCGCACAGCACGGCAGAAAAGATCAAGGCTTGGCGGTCGCTCAGCTCACCTTGGGCGGTGGGCCGCCAAGCGGTGCGCTTCATCTTGGCATCAATGCCTTTTTCAACCAAGCAATTGAAGGCCGCCGCCGCACCCGCCACCAACCAAATGCCCAGCGAGGCGATGACCATGCGCCGCAACTCATCCCAGCCGGGCAAACCGGGCACGGCCAGCACCATGCCGATCCAAGCGCAAAACACAATCAGCTGAATCACGCGGGGCTTGGTCAGCGCATTGAATTGCCGGATCACCGACAGTCGGCTTGAAGGAAAAGCAGCAGCACTCATGCAGATGGCCCTGTGGCAAAAGGTTGAGGAAATAAAACACGCGCACCAGCCCGAGGCCCAGTCACGCACAGCGCCCACGTCAGCGCCAGCACCAAGCCCGCCGCGCCGCCGGTATGCGCCACCGCACCCAGCAAAGGCCAGCCTAACAGCACGTTGGACAAACCCGTCAGCAACTGCCACAGCGCCAGCCCTGCCAACGCACGCACCACCCCCGGCAGCAGCGCCGCCCGGTGCAGCCGCCACGCCAACGCGGCCAAGGCCAGTAGCGCGGCGTAAGCCACCAGCCGGTGGGCGTAGTGAATGGCGGTGAGTGCTTCTAAGCTCAGGTGCGCGCCCTCAGCCGTCAGACCTAAACTGCGCCACAGGGTGAAGCCTTGCGCCCCGTCCATCAGCGGCCACCAGCGGCCTTGGCATTGTGGGAAATCGCTGCACACCAGCACCGCGTAATTGGTGCTGACCCAGCCGCCCAGCGCAATTTGCAGCACCACCAACGCCGCCACGCCCCGCAAAGCCCAGCGCCAGCGCGGCAATACCGGCGGCGCTGCGCGAGGTTGATAACCCACCACCTGCACCATCAGCAGCGCCAGCAGCGCCAAACCGCCCAGCAAATGCAGCGTGACGATGAGCGGGAACAGCTTCATCGTCACCGTGAGCGCGCCGAATGCGCCTTGCAAACAGACCCACACCAAGGTCAAGGTCGGCCATAACGGGTGGGGATAGGGCTCGCCGTGCTGACTCGCCGCCGGGGTGCGGCGCAGGCGGCGATGCAGCCGCCAACTGGCGACCGTCAACACCACGATCAGCGCGCCGACGCTGGTGGCGAGGTAGCGGTGAATCATCTCGACCCACGCCTTGCGATGCGTGACCGGGCCGGTGGGCATGGCGGTTTGGGCAGCTTGAATGTCGGCCTGCGCGGCCACCGGATGGGCTTGGCCGTAGCAGCCGGGCCAGTCCGGACAACCCAGCCCAGAATCGGTGAGCCGGGTGAATGCGCCAAACAACACCAAATCAAAGGTCAAAAACAGCGTGAGCAAGGTCAAGGCGCGCAGGCGTTGCGTGGAACTGGCATGACGTTGACGCCAACCAACCCAAGCCAGCGGCCCCACAGCCAGCACTGCGCCCAGCAGCATCAGCGCCCACAAAGGCGACCAGTTCACCAGCGATACCGCGTTCATGCGTCAACCATTGCGGGGCACATCAAGGCGCAGCGCCGGGGCGACCGGGCTGATCCCACGAGGCCGAGGCGCGCAGCAAGCGATCTAAATCGCGCTTGGCTTGGGTGGCGCTGGCCAAATCCAGACCGGCGGGGAAACGCATCATCCAGTTGCCCAGCGGGTCAACCACGTACAAATGCTCGCTCAACTCATGCCCCGCAGCGGGGGCCAGCCACTGCGCCAGCAAGGCCGGCGGCACGCGCAGCACGGTGGCTTGGGCCAGCGCGGGGCGCAAGCTTTGCGGCACGTCCGCGTCGTCACTGACCAGCCAAACGCGGTCAAGGCGATCTTTTTCTTTGCCCAAGCTCTCGCGCAACTGGCGCTGCAAGTACAAATGGCGCTCGCAAGCGGCATCGCAGGTTCCGCCAGCCACACTCACCAGCAGCCATTGACCTTTCAGGGCGCGCAGGTTGTTGATGTAGCTGCTTTGCAGCGGCATGACCGCCAGATCGGGCAGCGGGCGCTGCGGGGTGATCAGCTCGCCGTAATGGCGCTGGCCGTCAGGGCGAATCACGTAATAGGTCAAGTAAGACGCGATCACCGGCATGGCGCAGACCAGCATCACGGCCAGCATCTTCCAGCGCCCCAAGCGCACGCGGCGGGCATCCAACGGCGGGGCTGCGTGGTCAGGCAAGGCCAAATGCGGCTGCGGCAGGGAATGCACCGTCAGGCCCAGCGGCGCGTCATGCAGTTCGGGACGAGGGGTAGTAGCGTCGGACAATTTGGAACCAGACATAAAGAAGGGCGATCAGGGCGGCCAAACCAAACCACTGGAAGGCATAACCGTAGTGCTTGGCCACGCCAGCGTTGGGTTCGGGCCAGTCGCGCAGCAAACCGGCGCTGGCGGGATCGGTCTGCAACACCACCACATTCAGCAGCGGCAGATGCGTTTCAGCAGCGTAGCGGCGAGTGTCCAGATTCTGCCGGATCGGCCCGCCCTCAGCGCCCGCAAATTCGTAAATCCGCGACGGGGTTAAGACGATGCGGCCCGACACGGTGACTTCGCCCGTGGGTGTGTCGATGGCGGGCAACGCCAGCCGATCAGCAAAGTTGCGCGGCACCCAACCGCGCTGCACCAGCACGGCGGTGGGGCTGCCCGCCAGTTGCAGCGGTGTCAGCACCTCAAAACCCGAGCGGCTTTGCATGGGGCGGTTGTCCAAAAAAACCGTGTACTGCGCCAACCAATGGCCCTTCAGCAGCACGCGGCGATGCGCGGGTGTGGCCTCAGCCAACAGCGCAGCCCCGTCCAAAGGCGGCAATTGGCGCTGCACCTCGATGGCGGCTTGCAAGGCCTCTTTGCCCGCCGCGCGCGACAACTGCCACAACCCCAGCGCCACCGTGACCGCCACGCCCAGCAAGGCGGCGAACGTGAGTAAAGCCCAACGCCAGCGGGGCGAGAGTCGGTGCTTCACCGGATAATCCTGTTCATGACTTACTTTGTTGCACTCGGGTTTTTGGCCATTCTCGCCAGTTTGGGAACAGCGTTGTTCTTCATGACTCGTGGTGGTCGCGGGGAAGATCAACGAGATGCATCGTCAGCCCAGCCGAAAACGTCATCACAAAAAATGATGCGGGCGCTGGCGGTGCGTGTGGGCTTGTCGATTGTCTTGTTTGTCTGCATCTTGCTGGCTTGGAAGCTGGGCTACATCCACCCGACGGGGATTGCGCCCGGCCAATAAGCACCGGCTGCACAAGAAAAAAAGCGCCCACCGGCGCTTTTTTTCAGCCCGGCAGGGTGCGGCATCACATCCAGTACACCAGCACGTACAAGCCCAGCCAGACCACGTCCACAAAGTGCCAGTACCAAGCGGCACCTTCAAAGCCGAAGTGCTTGTCTGCCGTGAAGTGGCCTTTTTGCAGGCGCAGCGTGATGAACAGCA
>CALMOI010000439.1 GCA_937871735.1 uncultured Comamonadaceae bacterium | reverse complement strand
CGCGCTGCGGCATCATCGTCAACGTCACGCCGTTCGAGCCCGAGTGGGAAGGCTATGTGACGCTGGAGTTTTCCAACACCACACCGCTGCCCGCGAAAATTTATGCGGGCGAAGGTTGCGCTCAAGTATTGTTTTTTGAGAGCGACGAAGTGTGTGAAACCAGCTACAAAGACCGGGGCGGCAAGTACCAAGGTCAGCGTGGCGTGACCCTGCCTAAGACCTGAGTTGGGTGCTGCCGCGCCAGTCTTTGACCGTTTTATACCCAGCACGTTTTGTGCAACCACCAGGAGATGCCATGAAGGGCGATACCAAAGTCATTGATTTCCTCAACGCCCAGTTGAGAAATGAGCTTACCGCGATCAACCAGTATTTTTTACACGCACGGATGCTGAAAAACTGGGGCTTGATGAAGCGCGCGAAGCATGAGTACGAAGAGTCCATTGAGGAAATGAAGCACGCCGACAAGCTCATCGAACGCGTGCTCATGCTCGAAGGCTTGCCCAACTTGCAAGACTTGGGCAAGCTGTACATCGGTGAAAACGCCGTGGAAGTGCTGCACTGCGACTTGAAAATTGAAGTCGGCTCGCACCCGCTGCTCAAAGAGGCCATCGCCTACTGCGAAAGCGTGCGTGACTATGTGTCCCGCGACGTGCTGTTGCAAATTCTTGACGACACCGAAGAACACATTGATGACCTGGAAACTCAGATCGAGCTCGTAGCCCAAGTGGGCGAGCAAAACTGGCTGCAATCGCAGATGCACGAAGGATCGTGATAACCACAGCTCCCGACTGGTAATTGAGAATTATTACTGTTTGGAGTACGATCGCGGCATTCCTTCACACCATTTCGTGCTTCTAGGGTGCCGCATCATGATTGTTTGTGTCTGCCGCCGAGTTTCTGATCGAGACATTGTCAATGCTGTCAAAGATGGGGCAGTCAGCTTTGACGCTGTGCAATTTGACACTGGCGCTGCCACCCAGTGCGGCCGCTGCGGGGAGTGCGCGCGCAAAGTGTTTGAAAACGCATGCAGCCAACATTTAAGCAGTGCGTGTTCGCCGATGAGCTTGGTGCGGATGCCGTTGCACGCGATGGCGTAGATTTTCGGGCTTGGTGACATTCGAAGCGCGCCCCTGATTGGCTGAAATCAGCCCCTGATGCGACAATACGGGGTTACATGACTGCTTCTTTTTCTAATCTATCGCTGGCTGAACCGCTAGCGCGCGCCGTAGCCGAAATGGGCTATGTTTCTATGACCCCGATTCAGGCCCAGGCAATTCCTGTGGTACTGACCGGACAAGACGTGATGGGTGCCGCCCAAACTGGCACTGGCAAAACGGCAGCGTTTTCGCTCCCGCTGTTGCAACGTCTGCTCAAACACGAAAATGCGTCTACTTCACCTGCCCGCCATCCTGTGCGGGCTTTGGTGCTGTTGCCCACTCGTGAATTGGCCGACCAAGTAGCGCAGCAAATCAAGCTTTACGCTCAACACACCAATTTGCGCAGTGCTGTGGTGTTTGGCGGTATCGACATGAAGCCGCAAACGCTGGAACTGAAAAAAGGCGTGGAAGTGCTGGTGGCTACACCGGGCCGTTTGCTCGATCACATTGAAGCCAAAAATGCGGTGCTCAATCAAGTCGAATATGTGGTGCTCGATGAAGCCGACCGTATGCTCGACATCGGCTTTTTGCCTGATTTGCAGCGCATCTTGTCGTTTTTGCCCAAGCAACGCACCACGCTGCTGTTTTCCGCGACGTTTTCGCCTGAAATCAAGCGACTGGCGGGCAGTTATTTGCAAAATCCGGTCACGATTGAAGTGGCGCGGCCCAATGAAACAGCTTCGACTGTTGAGCAGCGTTTTTACAGCGCCGGTGATGACAACAAGCGCCGAGCTATTCACCAAGTGCTGAAAACACGTGGTCTCAAGCAAGCCTTTATTTTCGTCAACAGCAAGCTCGGTTGCGCCCGTTTGGCACGCAGTTTAGAGAGCGAAGGACTGAAAACCGCCGCGCTGCACGGCGATAAAAGCCAAGACGAACGCCTCAAAGCCTTGGAAGCTTTCAAAAAAGGCGAAGTTGATTTGCTGGTGTGTACCGATGTGGCCGCGCGCGGTTTGGACATCAAAGATGTGCCCGCCGTGTTCAATTTCGATGTGCCTTTTAACGCCGAAGATTATGTGCACCGCATTGGTCGCACGGGCCGTGCAGGTGCTTCCGGTTTGGCCGTGACTTTGGTTTCCAGCAGCGATGCCCGCTTGGTGGTGGATATCGAAAAGCTGCTCGGCAAAAAAATCGAAGTCGAAGCGCTGGAGTTTGATGAAGACCAGCCGCGTGGCCGTATCAACACGGGCCGTCGTGCCTGGGGTGAAGATGACCGGCCAGAGCGCCGCGAGCCGCGTGAACCCCGTGAACAGCGCGAGCCTCGTGAATCGCGCGGTGGCTTCCGCCCTGTGCCCGTGTCGCGTGATCCGTTCTTTGACAAGCCTTACGAAGCCCCGGCTGAAGCCGCACCCGTGGCGTGGGAGGCCAGTGTGGGTCAGCCCGCAGCGCGCAGCGGTATTTCTGCCAACATCAAGCCTCGCCGCAAAATTGCCGCCTTGTTCAAGGCCAGCACCTGAGGGCGTTGATGCGCTTGCGGGCGCGCTCAACAGCCTGGGCGTTGGGCTTGCGGGCAGTTCACGGCGATCAGTTCATGCTCGCCCGCCTCGTCCAAACGCAGGGCGGCGAGTTGGCCGCCCCAGACGCAGCCCAAGTCCAGCGAATACACATCGCGCCGCTGCAAACGCCCCAGCGTGGACCAGTGACCAAAAGCCACCGTCACATCGACGGTTTGGCGGCCCGGTACATCAAACCACGGCATGTAGCCGTGAGGTGCGCCATCAGCGCCCTCCTTGGTGGCAAATTCCATCATGCCGTGGGCAGAGCAAAAACGCAGCCGCGTCAGGCCATTCACGATCACCCGCAGTCGCTCCATGCCTTGCAGGCTGTCGTCCCACAGCGTAGGGAGATTGCCGTACATCTGACGCAAAAAATCAGGCAGTTGTGGGCTGCGCAGCATGGCCTCGACTTCTGCGGCCCGCGCCAAGGTTTGTGCGGCGCTCCAACTGGGCAAAACACCGGCGTGCACCATCAGCACGCCGCGCTCTTGCCACGCCAAGCGTTGCTGACGCAGCCAGTTGATGAGGACGGGGCAGTCGTCAGCGCTCAACAGCTCGTTCAAGGTGTCGCCACGATGCGGTGGGCGAATGCCATAGGCCACGGCCAGCAAATGCAGGTCGTGGTTGCCCAACAAGCAGCGCGCCGATGTGCCCAAGCCCATCAAGCGCCGCAGCACCCCGGCTGAGTCCGGCCCCCGGTTGACCAAGTCTCCGAGCATGAAAATCGTGTCCCGGCTCGGAGAAAAATCGAGAGTTTCCAATAAATGGCCCAAGGCGCTATTGCAGCCTTGGACATCGCCTATACAGTAAAGTGACATGGTGTTGATTTTCTACCGGCGTACAGCCGGTCATTCATGGATTTCTTACTGATCGTTTTTCTGACGCTGCTCAATGGCGTTTTTGCCATGTCCGAACTGGCCTTGGCTTCTAGCCGCAAAGCCCGCCTGAGCGCGATGGCTGAGTCGGGCGATAAGGGGTCAGCGGTTGCGCTCAAGTTGCTGGAAGACCCAACCCAGTTTTTGTCCACTGTGCAGGTGGGCATCACGTCGATTGGCGTGCTCAACGGTATTGTGGGCGAGGCGGCTTTCAGCAGTGGCGTGGCCGCGTGGCTGCAAGGCTTCGGCATGGCTGACAAGGCGGCTGGCGTGGCCGCCACAACCTTGGTGGTGACGTGCATTACCTTCACCACCATTATCTTTGGCGAACTGGTGCCCAAGCGCATTGGTCAGTTGTACCCGGAACCCGTGGCGCGCTGGGTGGCACCGCCCATGCACTGGCTGGCCACGGCAGCCAAGCCGTTTGTGCGCCTGCTGTCCATGACCACGCACGGCGTGCTGCGGCTGCTGCATATCGACACCACCCGTACCCGCCCCGTGACGGAAGAAGAAATCACCGCCAGCTTGGAAGAGGGCGTAGATGCCGGTTTGATTGAAGAGCATGAGCACCAAATGGTGCAAAACGTGTTCCATCTCGATGATCGTCCCTTGACTTCATTGATGGTGCCCCGAACTGACATCGACTGGCTTGATGCCAGCCACACCGTGGCGCAGTGTTTGCATCAAATCGGGCATGGCGGCGCGCATTCTTGGTATCCCGTGTGCCGAGGCAGTTTGGACGACGTGCTGGGTGTGATCAGCGTTGCACGCTTGCTGCAATTGGGGGTGGCTCAATCGGGCGGCATTGAAGCCCACGTCAGCCCCGCCACCTTTGTGCCCGAAACCCTGAGTGGCCGAGTGCTGCTGGAGCAATTGCGCGAACGCTCAGGTCGCATGGTCTTCGTGGTTGACGAATATGGCGAGGTGCAAGGTTTGCTGACACCGCGTGACTTGCTAGAAGCCATCACTGGCGAATTACAACCGGGCTCTCAGGTGGACGCATGGGCGACGCCGCGCGGCGATGGCTCGTGGCTGTTAGACGGTTTGATGCCTGTAAACGAACTTAAATCTCGTCTCGATATTCGGGAACTTCCTGATGAGGACAAGGGTCGTTACAACACTTTGGCTGGTCTGTTAATGGCCGTTTCAGGTCGATTGCCCGCCACCGCAGAGCGTATTGATTGTGCTGGTTGGTGTTTTGAAGTCGTCGATTTGGATGGTCGGCGCATCGACAAGGTGTTGGCGGTGCAGATTCCTATTGTGGTGCCCAGATCAGGTCTGTAAACAATGGGTAAAGGTTCTTAAATATGGAGATAGGTTGTAGGGACGTGCAGATAATTGATTTGTAATGTATACTTTCATCCTATAGTCCATCCTTTATACACAGGAGAAAAACATGTCCGCATACAAAGAACTCTTACAGCAACGTGCTGAGCTCGAGCAAAAAATCACTGAAGCTCGCCAAAACGAAATCAGCCAAGCTGTGAATCAAATTCGCTCGCTGGTCGCTGATTTTGACCTGACCGTTGACGATATTTTCCCTCCCGTCACCAAGGCTCCCCGTGCAGCGTCTGCATTGGCTGGCAATAAAGTGGCTCCCAAGTACATCGACCCCGTTTCGGGCAAAACTTGGACTGGCCGTGGCAAGGCTCCGAAGTGGATTGACGGCCAAGAGCGCTCTAACTTCTTGATCGCTGCCTGATAGCCGGTCTGTGAAAACTGTAGGTTATTGTGTGAAATATGTAACGTATTAACATGTAGCCCACAGTAAACTCTTGGTACTGTCTGAGAGAATTGCTGCAATGCAATAAAAGCAAAAATGCTTCAAAAAGCCCACCTGATACAGGTGGGCTTTTTGCATTTGAAGCGTTAGATCTCAACAGAACATCAATGCCAGCCAAGCGGGATCGTCAACCATGTTCAGCCAAATGTAGCTGTGGATGCGATAAGTCCAATAAAGCAAAGTCGTGCTGAGTGGGGATTCGGCACTCAGCACAGTCGCAGTCAAGTTATCGGTCATGCATGGAAAAAGCCCGCTGCTTTTGCAAACAGCGGGCTTTTGAAGCGGTTGGTGCCGGAGAGATGAATCGAACACCCGACCTTCTCATTACGAATGAGCTGCT
>CALMOI010000438.1 GCA_937871735.1 uncultured Comamonadaceae bacterium | reverse complement strand
GAGCGGCGTGCGGATTTCGTGCGAGACATTGGCGACGAAATCGCGCCGCATGGCCTCGGCTTGCGCCAAAGCGGTCACGTCCCCCGACAGCAGCAAGCGTCGCCCTTCGCCATACGGGTGCAATTGCACCGACAAACGCACCGGCTGCGAGGGCGAGCTGTCGCGCCCCAGCATGATGATTTCATGGTCGTAGTCATGGCCTACGTAATACGCCACAAAGGTCGGATCACGCACCAAGTTGTTGATGGCTTGCATCAAATCGCGCTGGGGGTCAAAACCGAAATGACTGGCAGCAGTTTGGTTGCACCACTCAATATGGCCTTGGGCATCCAACAAGACGATGCCGTTGGGCGAGGCTTGAATCGCCGCCAAAAAGGCTTGCAAGCGGCTCTCGCCCGCTTGCAGCTGTTGGTGGTGCAAGCGAAACTGCCGTCGGCAACGGTCTGTGACTTCACCCCACACGCCGCGCAGCACTGGGGCCGTGTGGATGTCAGGGTCACGCAGCCAGCGCAACAGGCGGTGGCTGCGCCACAAGTCCAGCGCTTGCCAGCACACGCTGCCAATGACTGCACCAATGGCTGCACCCAACCAACCAGCCACGTACCACGCCAAGCCCGCAGCCACGATCTGGGCCAAGGCAAAAGTTGCAAAACGCCAGAACATTAGGCGGAAGCGCGCACGTCCATCGCGTTCCCAGCAGCAATACTGGGCGCTACAGCGACGGCAACCCGCGTCGCTACCGGTGTTTGCACTGTCAGGCGGTAGCCTGCGCCGCGCACGGTCTCAACCATCTGACCGGCCATGCCCAAGGCCTCGCGCAGGCGTTTGACGTGAACGTCCACCGTGCGCTCTTCAATGAACACATGGTCGCCCCAGACCTTGTCCAACAACTGCGCACGGCTGTGAACACGCTCGGCGTGTCTCATGAAGTAGTGCAGCAGCTTGAACTCGGTTGGCCCTAGCTTGATAGGCTGGCCTTGGAAAGTCACGCGGTGCGTGGCTGTGTCCAACTGCAATTCACCCATCGTCACCACACCATCGGTTTGCTCAGGCGTGCGACGGCGCAGGACTGCGCGAATGCGGGCCAGCATTTCTTTGGTCGAAAACGGCTTGGTGATGTAGTCGTCAGCCCCGGCATCCAGACCCGCCACCCGATCAGACTCATCCCCGCGCGCGGTCAGCATCAAAATGGGCACGGCTTTGGTTCGGGCATCGGCGCGCCAGCGTTTGGCCAGCGACAGCCCGCTTTCGCCCGGCAGCATCCAGTCCAGCAAAATCACATCGGGCAGCACCGCATCCAACTCACGCTGAGCCGTGACACTGTCCATGGCCCATGTGGGCTGAAAACCATTGTGTCGCAAATTAACTGCAATTAACTCGGCAATTGCAGGCTCATCTTCGACCACCAAAACGCGGGGCATTTTTCTCATCACTTGCTCATTGCAGACTCGATTTGTGCAATCGAGGTATGACGCACATCTGTGCCTTTGACCACGTAAATCACCGCTTCAGCAATGTTTTTAGCATGATCGCCGATGCGCTCAATTGCTTTAGCCAAAAACAGCAAATCCAAGCTACCCGAAATAGTGCGTGGATCTTCCATCATGTACGTGATCAATTTACGCACAAAGCCATCAAACTCCGCATCAATTTGATCATCTTCTTTCAAGATCACCAAAGCCGCAGCAGTATCGAGACGGGCAAAAGCATCTAATGTTTTGCGCAGCGAATCCGAAGCCAAATCAGCTGCAATACGCAAATCACGGGTGGGCAGCAAACGGGCTGAACCACCTTCAATGATGGAGCGCACCATGCGGGCAATGCGAGTTGCCTCATCCCCCACACGCTCCAAATTGGCAGTGATTTTAGAAATAGCCACCAGCAAGCGCAAATCAACCGCAGTAGGTTGTCGGCGAGCGATGATGCTGGACAAATCACGGTCAATTTCCATTTCCATGGTATTGACCTTGATTTCGATTTCAGTCACATCTTGGCATGATTCCAAACTGAACTGTGCCAAGGCATAAATTGCCAATCGAATTTGCGATTCAACTAAGCCGCCCAACTCCAGCACCCGAGTAGAAACAGCATTCAGCTCTGTGTCGAATTGTGAAGACAAATGTTTATCAGACATAGTGATTCCTTAACCAAAACGGCCGGTGATGTAATCTTCTGTCTCTTTGCGATTAGGCTTGAAGAACAACTGTTCAGTCGGGCCGAACTCAACCAAGTCACCCAGGTACATGTACGCGGTGTAATCACTGCAACGCGCCGCCTGTTGCATGTTGTGGGTCACGATGACCACGGTATAGTCTTTTTTCAGCTCAACAATCAATTCTTCGACTTTGGCTGTCGAAATTGGATCGAGTGCAGAACAAGGCTCATCCAGCAGCAAAACTTCGGGCTTGATCGCAATACCGCGTGCAATGCACAAACGCTGTTGCTGTCCACCCGACAAGCCAGAACCGCTTTGGTTGAGCTTGTCTTTGACTTCAGTCCACAAAGCAGCTTTACGCAATGCCCATTCAACACGGTCATCCATGTCAGAAGCACTGAGGTTTTCAAACAGCTTGACACCAAAAGCGATGTT
>CALMOI010000437.1 GCA_937871735.1 uncultured Comamonadaceae bacterium | reverse complement strand
GTGCAATTGGCATACAGACTCAGGGCGTGGTCCGCGATGGTGAAGCCCTTGGCTGTTGCAACATCGTGCTGGCGTTTTTCGATTTCTGCATCGTAGAACTCCTCAACTTTGCCGCAGTCTAGGCACACCAAATGATCGTGATGCTGACCTTCGTTGAGTTCATAAACCGCTTTGCCTGATTCAAAATGGCTGCGGCACAAAATGCCCGCTTGCTCAAATTGCGTCAGCACCCGGTAGACGGTGGCCAAGCCGATGTCGGCGCGCTCGTCCAGCAGCACCCGATATACGTCTTCGGCTGTCATATGGCGTTGAGCGCCGTGTTGGAAAATTTGCAAAATTTTCAGACGGGGCAGGGTGGCCTTGAGTCCGGTACTTTTGAGTTCGTCGATGTTGACCATAAGGGAGTTCTCCGGCGGGGCGGCAAGGATGCGACTGGCCGTCGGGCCGGAACCCAGCCGCTACAATGGGCCGATCATATCGTTAGCGTCATGCCCATGTTTGTCACGTTCTCTCCCCGTGCCCGCCGCACCGTCACTTTGGTTTTGGCACTGGCCGGTGCCGGAGTTCCGCTGGCAGCCAGCGCTGCTTCTGGAGCCACGACCGATGCCTCATCTTTTTCTTGGCGCAGCGTCACCAGCTGGATCACGCCTTACAAAGCTGACTTGGTGCAAGGCAACTTTGTCTCGCTAGAACAAGTGCAAGCGCTCAAACCGGGCATGACTCGCCAGCAAGTGCGTGACATCTTGGGCACGCCGCTGTTGACCAGCGTTTTCCATGCCCAGCGTTGGGACTACGTGTTCATTTTGGAGCGCCAAGGTCTTGAGCGCCAGCAGTTCAAAACTACCGTGTTCTTCAACTCCGCCGATGTGTTTGACCATATTGAAGGCGACACCATGCCCACGGAAGTTGAATTCGCCGCTCGCATCGACTTGCCGCGCAGTCACGGCAAATTGCCCGTGCTCGAAGCCACCGAGGCCGAACTCGCCGCTTTCCCTGCTCCCGCGCCTGCACCCGCCACCGCTCCAGCGCAGGGCGAGCCACCCGCCAGCTACCCGCCGCTGGAGCCCTTGGCTCGCTGAGCCGCCATTGGGCATTCGTTGGGTCAGCCTCGCGCTGCGTTCTTGTTTTTATTGACGTTGTTAGTCTGAAGTCCTCATGACCGTGAATTCTCTCCATCAAATCGCTGTGGCTGGTGCCAGTGGCCGCATGGGCCAGATGCTGATCGAAGCCATTACCGCCGCTGACGACAGCCAACTGGCTGGCGCGTTAGATCGCGCCGAAAGCCCCAGCATCGGCACGCCCGCCGCTGCCTTTTTGGGCCGCGCTGACAGCGTGACCATCGCTGCTGATCTGCGTGCCGGCTTGAAAGACGCGCAGTTCTTGATCGACTTCACCCGCCCCGAAGGTACGCTGGCCCACTTGGCCGTCTGCCGCGAATTGGGCGTGAAATTGGTGATCGGTACCACCGGCTTCACCGATGCGCAAAAGGCTGAAATCGCCGCTGCCGCCAAGGACATCGCCATCGTCATGGCTCCCAATATGAGCGTGGGCGTGAACGTCACGCTCAAGCTGCTCGAAATGGCGGCCAAGTCGCTGGCCACCGGCTATGACATTGAGATCATCGAAGCGCACCATCGCCACAAAGTCGATGCGCCGTCGGGCACCGCGCTCAAAATGGGTGAAGTGATTGCCGACGCGCTGGGCCGCGACCTGAAGGAATGCGCCGTTTATGGCCGTGAAGGCGTGACCGGCGAACGTGACCCGTCCACCATCGGTTTCGCCACCATCCGGGGCGGCGACATCGTGGGCGACCACACCGTGCTGTTTGCCGGTATCGGCGAACGCATCGAAATCAGCCACAAATCGTCCAGCCGCGCCACTTATGCGCAAGGCAGTCTGCGTGCCGTGCGCTTCTTGGCCGACAAGCCCACCGGCTTGTACGACATGGCCGATGTGCTGGGCTTCAAGTAAACCGGGCGCACCATGAACTTGGGGCAGCTCTTTTTGCAAGGTGACGCCATCAGCCGCAGCGTGGCCTTGCTGCTGCTGTTGATGTCGGTGACAAGCTGGGTGGTAATTTTCTGGAAAGCCTCGTTGCTGTGGCGCGCGGTGGCCGATGTCAGCCGCAGCGTGGCCGCGTTTTGGCAAGCTGCCTCAATGGACGAGGCGCAGCACAAAGTCGCTGCGTTTGACCGCGCCACCTTGGTGCTGCCGCTGCTCACCGCCACCCAAAACCCCGCGCTGGGCACACTCGCCGCCGCAGGCGAACGCACCCAGCAGCTGACCCGCGTGCTGCGCGATGCCCTCAACGCCGGACTGCACCAACTGCAATACGGCCAAGTGCTGCTGGCCACCGTCGGCTCGACTGCGCCTTTTGTGGGTTTGCTGGGCACGGTTTGGGGCATTTACCACGCGCTCACCGGCATTGCGGGCGGCGGGCAAATCAGCATCGACAAAATTGCAGGCCCGGTGGGTGAGGCGCTGATCATGACCGCTGCTGGTTTGGCGGTGGCGATTCCGGCGGTGCTGGCTTACAACGTGTTCGGGCGGCAAATCAGCCGTATCGAAGCCGAGTTAGAAGGTTTCGCCCACGACCTGCGCGAACTGTTGGCGCAACCGACCTGAGCAGCGCACATGGCCTTTGGACGTTTTGAGCGCCACAGCGGGCCGCAGCCCTTCAGCGACATCAATGTCACGCCGCTGGTGGATGTGATGCTGGTGCTGGTGGTGATTTTCATCATCACCGCGCCGCTGCTGACCAGCTCAATCCAACTGAATCTTCCCAAAACGGCGGACGCCCAGCCCAGCACACCACCTCAAGCGGTGACGCTGGCGATTGATAAAGCCAGCCAGCTGTTCCTGAACGACCAACTCGTCAGCGCTGATGAATTGAAGCAGCAACTGACCCAAGCCGCCACCCGCAGCCCCGATACCGAAGTGCAACTGCGCGCCGATGCCAGCGTGCCCTATGGCCGCGTGGTCGAGGTCATGGGCTTAGCTCACCAAGCTGGGCTGACGCGCATTGGATTTGTGGCTGAGCCTGCGGCTGCTCTAGCGCCCCCACTACCCCTCTCGCATTGAGTGCCGGGCGGCGGGCCTAAAATCCGCACAGACCTCTCACTCATTTTCGCCGCTCGCCGGGCGGCTCATCTCCAGCTTTCGAGTTCCCATGCAAGACAAGTACAACCACATTGACGTGGAGCGCGCCGCGCACAGCCACTGGATCGCCAACGACGCTTACCGCGTCACCGAAGACACGTCCAAGAAGAAGTTCTACGCCTGCTCCATGCTGCCTTACCCCAGCGGCAAGCTGCACATGGGCCACGTGCGCAACTACACCATCAACGACA
>CALMOI010000436.1 GCA_937871735.1 uncultured Comamonadaceae bacterium | reverse complement strand
GTTTGCACTGATTTTGTGCAAGCCCCTGAGCTGATGGGCCAAATCAGTGCGTCGCTGTTGGTGCGCCGCCGCCCAAGGTTTTGTAGAGCGTGATTTGGTTGTTCCAGTATGCCAAGCGCGCCTGCACCACCGCCTGCTGAGCGCTGAACAGCGAACGCTGCGCGTCCAAACTGTCCAGCAAGCTGGCGGCACCGTTTTTGTAGCGCAGTTCGGTCAGGCGCTGGCGCAGGACTTCGGCATCGGCTTGGGCGGTTTGGGCGCGCAATTGCTCGCCCAAGGTGTCGCGGCCCGCCAGCGCATCGGCCACTTCGCGGAAGGCGCTTTGAATGGCTTTGTCGTACTGGGCCAGCGCAATCTCGCGTCCCGCCTTGGCCGAGTCCAACCCGGCTTGGTTGCGCCCGGCATCGAAAATCGGCAACAGCAACTGCGGGGCCAGCGTGTAGCCCCAGAAGCCGCTCTTGAACAGATTGTCCAACGCGCCGCTGGCGGATCCCACCCCGGCTGTCAGCGTGATGCTCGGGAAAAACGCCGCCCGCGCCGCGCCGATGTTGGCATTGGCCGCCGCCAACTGCTGCTCGGCTTGGCGAATGTCGGGGCGCTGCGCCAGCACTTCAGACGGCAGCGCCAACGGCAGCTCGGGCAAGCGCAATTGCGTCAGCCGCGCTTGGGTCAACTGACTGCGCAGCGCCGCAGGCAAAGGCTGACCCAGCAGCAGCACGAGGGCGTTTTCGTCTTGAGCGCGTTGGCGCTGCTGTTGCGCCAGCGTGACGCGGGCGGCTTCAGTCAGCGATTCGGCTTGGCGCAGCTCCAGCTCGGAGGCCGCGCCGTTGTCAAAACGCAGCTTGTTCAGGCGCAAGCCGTCAACGCGGCTGACCAGCGTTTGCTGCGACAGCGCCAGCAGTTCCTCGTCAGCCAGCAGGTTCAGCCAGCTTTGGGCCACGGTGGAGATCAGGCTGATCTGCGCGGTGCGTGCGCCTTCTTGCGTGGCCAGGTACTGCGCCAGCGCCTGATCGCTCAGGCTGGAGACGCGGCCCCAAAAGTCCAGCTCGTAGGACGAGACCAGCAGTCCGCCCGAATAGCTGCTGTTGATGGTTCCGTTGGTCGATGGCGAACGCGAGCCGCTGACGCTCACGTTCACCGTGGGCAATTGGTCGGCACGGCGGCTGCCCAGTTGCGCCCGTGCTTGCTCAATGTTGAGCAGCGACACGCGCAAGTCCCGGTTTTGGGCAATGGCGATGTCGATCAACTGGCGTAGCGCCGGATCGGCAAAGTAGTCGCTCCAAACGGGCAGTGACGCGCTGGCCGTGACAGGTGCGCTGGCGGCGTTGGCCGTCGGCCATGCGGCGGGCACTTGCGCGGTCGGCTGCACATCAGTCGTCGTGGCAGCAAGGCCCGCGCAACCGCTCAGCAGCAGGGCGGTCAGGCCCGCCACAGCAGCTTGCACCGCGCTGCGACCCCATACGGGTGAGCGCACAGGTGCTGTCGCGCAAGAGGTGTAAAGATCAGTCATGGGAGGCGTCTCCGTGAGGGGTCTGGTGGCTGTGCGCCATGTCAAATTCATGCTGGCGATCGCTGCCCTTGAACAAGCTGCGCACCACCACAAAGAACACTGGCACAAACACCACGGCCAGTACCGTGCCGGTCAGCATACCGCCGATCACCCCGGTGCCAATGGCGCGTTGACTGGCCGAGCCTGCGCCCGAGGCCAAGGCCAGCGGCAGCACGCCCAGCGTGAATGCCAGCGAGGTCATGATGATGGGGCGGAACCGCAGATGCGCCGCTTCCAAAGCCGCAGCTACCACGCTCTTGCCCTGCGCTTGCAAGTCCTTGGCGAACTCGATGATCAAAATCGCGTTCTTCGCCGACAGACCAATGATGGTGATCAGGCCCACCTGGAAGTACACGTCGTTGGCATAGCCGCGCAGCAGCGTGGCCAGCAGCACGCCCAGCACACCCAGCGGCACCACCAAAATCACCGACAGCGGAATGCTCCAGCTTTCATACAGCGCGGCCAAGCACAAGAACACCGCCAAGATGGCAAAGCCATACAAGACCACGGCTTGCGAGCCCGCCAGCTTTTCTTCACGCGATTGGCCTGTCCACTCATAGCCCAAGCCGGGCGGCAGTTGGGCGGCCAAGCGTTCCATCTCGGCCATCGCTGCGCCGGTACTTTGGCCGGGAGCTGCGCTGCCGCTGATGCGCATCGCTGAATAGCCGTTGTAGCGCACGGTTTGCATCGCGCCATTCACCCAGCGTGTGCTGGCAAAGGCCGACAGCGGCACCGAGTTGCCCTTGCCATTGAGCACGCTCAACTTCAGCAAGTCTTCAGGCTGCATGCGTGCTGGCGCATCGGCTTGCACCACCACGCGCTGCAAGCGGCTCGCGTTGGGGAAGTCGTTGACATAGCTTGAACCCAAAGCGGTGGACAGCACGGTGTTGATGGCATCAAAGCTCACGCTCAGCGCGTTGGCTTTGTCGCGGTCAATGTCGATTTGCAACTGCGGCGCATCTTCCAAGCCGTCGGGGCGCACTTGGGTCAGGATGGGGCTTTTCGAGGCCATGCCCAGCAACTGGTTGCGTGCGGCCAGCAAGGCTTCACGGCCCACGCCTGAGCGGTCTTGCAGCCGGAAGCTGAAGCCAGATGACGAACCCAGCTCAGAAATCGGAGGCGGGCTGAGCGGGAAGATGAAGGCATCGCGCACGCCCATCAGCGCGCCAAAGGCACGGCCTGCCACATCCTGCGCGGCGCTACCGGGGGCGTGGCGTTGATCCCAGTCTTTCAGGGTCACGAAGGCCAAGCCTGCGTTTTGTCCTTGACCTGAGAAGCTAAAGCCCAGCACACCGACCATGCTTTGCACTTCAGGCTGCTTGAGCATGAAGCCTTCAACCTGCTCCATCACAGAGCGGGTGCGCTCTTGGGTCGCACCGGGCGGCAGTTGCACGTTCACCAGCAGCGTGCCTTGGTCTTCGTTGGGCAAGAACGAGGTCGGCAAGCGCAGATACACCACCGCCGCAGCGGCCACGATGGCGACATAAATCACCAGCGCACGACCTGCGCGGGGCAGCAAGCGCGCCACCCAGCCTTCATAGCCTTTGGCCGTGCGGCTGAAGCCCCGGTTGAAGCTGCCGAAAAAGCCCGTCTTGGCGTGATGGTGCCCAGCCTCAACCGGCTTGAGCAGCGTGGCGCACAGCGCAGGCGTGAGTGACAGTGCCAGCAAAGCCGAGAACGCAATCGACACCCCCATCACCGCCGAAAACTGGCGGTAAATGTTGCCTATCGAGCCACTGAAAAACGCCAGCGGCACGAACACAGAGATCAACACCACCGTAATACCGATGATGGCCCCGGAGATTTGTCCCATCGCCTTGCGCGTGGCGGCGGCGGGCGATAAGCCTTCCTCGCTCATGATGCGCTCGACGTTTTCCACCACCACGATGGCATCGTCCACCACGATACCGATGGCCAGCACCATGCCAAACATGGTCAATACGTTGATGGAGAAGCCCAACGCCAGCAAGGTGCCGAAGGTGCCCAGCAGCGCAATGGGCACCACGATGGTGGGGATGACGGTGTAACGCCAGTTCTGCAAGAACA
>CALMOI010000435.1 GCA_937871735.1 uncultured Comamonadaceae bacterium | reverse complement strand
CGGGCTTGTCGCAAGTGCTGGACGAGCGCCGCTACACCGAAATCATCATGACCCGTGCCACCGTCAGCGTGGGCGAGGACATCGGCTTCCTGCCCGGCTCGGAGGAAGAAAAAATGGGCCCGTGGATGGGCGCATTGGACGACAACCTCGAATTCTTGGCCAAGGGCGACGGCGGCAACGCGGGCGAATGGGGCCGCGCCGCCACCAATGAGCTGATCCGCAGCCGCATCAAAATCAAGAGCATGGGCTTCATGCGTGGCCGCACGTTCTTGAACAAGTACGTGATCATCGACGAGGCGCAAAACCTCACGCCTAAGCAAATGAAAACCTTGATCACCCGCGCCGGGCCGGGCACCAAGATCATTTGCATGGGCAACTTGGCGCAAATCGACACGCCGTACTTGACCGAAGGCTCTTCGGGCTTGACCTTTGCCGTCGATAAGTTCAAGGGCTGGCCCCACAGCGGCCACATCACCTTGGCACGCGGCGAGCGTTCACGCTTGGCCGACTTCGCCAGCGACGTGCTGTAAAAACGCCACAGCAGTTGGAGTACCGCATCCTCATTGAGCAATCAATGAGGATTTTTTACGTGCATCGCCTGAGTTGGGCGGCTTAAAAATCGTCGCTGCTACCTGATGCCAAGCTCTCGAAGCGAGTCAGCGGCTTCAAGAAGGCCAGCTTCACCGTGCCCGTCGGGCCGTTACGCTGCTTGCCAATGATGATCTCGGCCACACCCGGCTCTTTCGATTCTTTGTTGTAGTAGTCATCGCGGTAGATGAACATGATGATGTCGGCGTCCTGCTCAATCGCGCCCGAGTTGTGCGTGACCAAGCCATCGGCCAGCCAGCAAGCCGGGCCGGGCACGGTCAGGTCATAAACCAACTCTTCACCCGCAGGCTCCAGCGCGACAACTTCATCCCAAAACACATCCGACTCGGCCCAGCGCAGCAACTCGGAGCTGTTCAGATGGGTCGCATAGTCCGCGACCACGCGACGCGAAGGTGCAAAGCTGAAGTGCGAACTGCCGCCATATGCCGTGCCGCGCAAAGCGGTCATGGCGCGCTGGCTCAGGCCACGCTCGGTCATCAAGGACTGGACTTGGTCGAAAACCTGCGGGGGTAGCGTGTCCACATTGGTGTTGCCTTCCACATCATTCAAACGTTCCGCCAGAGCTTGCGCCGGAGCACAACGGGGGCCAAAAGCACCCACTTGGGTCAAGAAATGCCGTTGAGCATCCGCCCCGCTGACATCCACGTTCCATAAAGGCCGATGCGCGGCCTGGGTCACAGAGCGCAAGCGCGCCACCAGCCCTAAGCGCAGCAGCAAAGCCGCCACATCCCGAGCCAAGCGTTCGCTACAGGTGGCGAAATAAATCCGATGGCTGCCGCGCTGCTCTGGCGGGCGCACATAGATGCAGCCATCTGTCGCCCACAGATGGCGCAAAAACAGCGCAACTGACGCGTCGTCGAGTTGAAATACGGCAGCAGGAATGTGCTTCTCGTGCGAACGCTGCCCAAAAACACCCAAGCGCTTGAGCCAAGCTCCCACGCCCTGCGCGTGCCAACGGTTGCCATTGCCCGCAATCACCAATTGGTGCCATTGCCCGCGTCCGGCGTGACGTGACACGGTGGAGCCCAAAGCCTCAGCCGCTTGCCAGACGATGGCACTGTTGTCTTCGCTGGCGGTGGTGTAGCGCATCGGCTGGCCGCGCAAAAAGCTGCCATCGCCGATCAAATGGGCCAACAAGATCAGCTCATGTTCAGGCCAACTTGCGCGCAGGGCGAGCTCAGGCTCGGGAACATGCCGAGCCAACGCGACGCGATCACCGGGTTGCAGCTCTTGCAGGGTCTGCCAGCCTGCGCCCGACAAAATGCGGTGCTCAGCCGTGGCTTTGAGCACCCGTCCGCTCGCCAGTTGCAGGCGCAGCACAGGCTTGGTGCCAACTGTCCAAACGCAATCGGCCTGCGCCTGGGTCAGCTTGTGTTCTTCGGTGAGTGCATGCACCCACGGGGTTTGCCCGACCAGATCGGCAATCGGCACGCGCCGACCATCGGCCAGCCAAACCAAAGTGTCGCCCGTGACGCATTCGCGCAAGTCACTCATCATCGGGCGCTTGTCGGTGCGGGTTTCCACGCTGCGGTTGAGCTGCGACAGTGCAATCACCGGGCATTGCAGCTCTTTGGCCAGCATTTTCAAGCCACGCGAGATTTCGCCCAACTCGGTGGCGCGGTTGTCGCCGCCGGTGGTGGAGCCGCTCATCAGCTGCAAATAATCGACCACGATCAGGCCAAGCTTGCCGCACTGGCGCGCCAAGCGGCGGGCGTTGGCGCGCAACTCGCTCGGGGTGAGGCCCGGCGTTTCGTCGATGTGCAGCGACACGGTGCGCAGCCGCTCAATGGCTTCTGTCAGGCGCGGCCACTCGTCATCGGTCAGTTTGCCGGTGCGCAGACGGCCTTGGTCGATGCGCCCTATCGAGCCCACCACCCGCACCGCCAGCTGCGATGCGCCCATTTCCATCGAGAACACCGCTACCGGCAGCCCTTCGTTCAAGGCGACGTGTTCGGCAATGTTGATGGCGAACGCGGTATTGTGCGTGACCACATAGTCCTGGGTCACATACAAGCGGCTGGGATGACTGACGGAAATGCACTGGCACGGCACCAAGCGCGCAGGCTCAATGCTGGTGACTGTGAGTCGTTTTTGGCGGCTGCGCGGCTGGGCAGCGCGCAGCACCTTATCGGACAGCAAAAACAGGCTTTGCGGCTGCGGGTGGCTGATGTGACACACGTAGGCCAGCAAACCGGCTTGGCGCTGCCCCGCTGCGTTCGTGAAATGGGGCACCTTGGTCGTGATGGAACACCAACCGCCCAGCGAGCGCACCAACGTCGCCACATCCTGCGCCAAACGCACGCTGGACGATGAAAAGCGAATACTTCCCCAGCGCTCCACCCAACCGTCGGTGTCAAGCAGACCGCGCAGCACATCCAACCGCGCCTCTTTACCCGCATTCAGGTAGAGCGGCGGAATGAACTTGTTCGCGCTGCTCAGATCCGACAGCCCCAGCGTGTCCAAGACCTGCCGCACCGGATTGGGTGTCACGCCCGCATGACCCGCAACTCGGCCTCGGTGGACTTGCACCACGCGGTAGTCGCAGCCCTCAGCGTGGGCTAACTCCATCTCGGCGGGCAGGCGCTGGCGCATGCGCTCCAGCAGTTCTTGCGAGGTGTTGGCAAAGCGCACCGTGCCACTGCCAGTCAGAGAACCATCGCCCAACAAACAACCCAGCACCCAAGGATCCAGCGGCAAAGGCGCATCGGAGCCAAAGTCACCGCTCACCGTGTCTATCCACAGTCGGTTGCGGTAACACACTTTGCCCAGCAAGGTTTGCAGCTCAGCGGTGGTGACGATACGGGGCGCTGCCCAATCACGGTACATCACGCGCCAAAGATGCTCAGCACAACATTCGGCGCTGCGTCCATCAGAGAAAGTCAGGCGGTAAGTTTGGCGCACGCCTTGCGGGTAGAGGCCCGTGACCACCGAAGGTTGACCATCCACCGAGGCCAGCGCATCGCCCACGGCCAACTCGCCCATTGCC
>CALMOI010000434.1 GCA_937871735.1 uncultured Comamonadaceae bacterium | reverse complement strand
CGGTGGATGTGGCCATCAACGACTTGGTGTTTGAGATCTTGAATCTGTCGCGGCACCCTGATTTGGTGCCGCTGGGTTCGGCATTTCCTGATCCGTCGCTGTTTCCGCTGGCCAAGTTGGGGCGCAGTTTGGCCAGTGCGGTGCGCAAGTTGTCGCCCGATCAGATGGTGCAAGACCTGTCTTCGGGCAGCTTGCGGCTGCGCCAGCACTTGGCGCGGCGCTACGCCACGGACGGCTTGAACATCGCTCCTGAAGAATTGGTGATCACCAACGGCGCGATGGAGGCGCTGAACCTGTGCCTGCAAGCCGTGACCCAGCCCGGCGACTTGGTGCTGGTCGAATCCCCGACGTTCTACGCCGCCTTGCAAGCGCTGGAGCGGCTGAAGTTGCGCGCCTTGGAAGTCGCCACCGACCCCAGCACTGGCCTGGACTTAGGTGCGCTGGAAACAGCCTTGGCGCAGCAGCCGGTGCGGGCGTGTTGGCTGATGTCGTCGTTTCAAAACCCGCTCGGCGGCCTGATGCCTGAGGCCAAAAAACAAGCCATTGCGCAGTTACTGGCGCGCTACCAAGTGCCGCTGATTGAAGACGATGTGTATGGCGAGCTCTACTTTGGCACCCGCAAGCCGCTGCCCATCAAGGCATTTGACACTGAGGGCTGGGTGCTGCACTGCGCGTCGTTTTCCAAATGCGTGGCACCGGGCTACCGCGTGGGCTGGGCGGCGGCGGGCCGCTGGACGCGCCAGGTTGAGCAGTTGAAGGTGATGAGCAGCTTGTCGGCGGCGGTGCCCTCGCAAGCGGCGCTGTCAGACTACCTGAGCCAAGGCGGCCACGACCACCACCTGCGCCGTCTGCGCCAAACGCTGCACCATCAGCGCGATGTGATGCTCGCCGCCATCAGCGCCAGCTTCCCCGAAGGCACGCAAGTCACTGATCCGCAAGGTGGCTACTTTGTGTGGGTAGAGCTGCCGCCAGCCATTGACGCGCTGGTGCTGCTGCGGTTGGCGCTGGCGCAAGGCATCAGCCTGATGCCGGGGCAGTTGTTTTCAGCGGATCGGCGCTTTGGCCATTGCGTGCGGCTGAACTACGGCTGCACCGATGCCGCCCGCATGGAAGCGGCCACGCACACGCTGGGGCGACTGGCGCAGACGCTGTCAGATACCGCTGCGCACTGAGCTGATCACATCTGATCTGGGTGTTTTTCAAGGGCACTGCGCCTGTTGAAAATCACCCTGACATGGCCCACTTCGAGCTGCCGCTCACGGCCTGCTTCATACCGTTCAGCAGTGCCGAGCATCAGCGGCGCTGGAGTGTGTGTCATGTCATCTCATCAGGGTCAGCAGGCCCAACCGATTCATTTTTATCCGCCCAAGCAATCGCTGCGCTACGGCATCCGTGAAACCGCAGGTCGCCACAACCGCTACCGCTGGGCCGTGGTCGCGCTGACGCAGGTGCTGTTTTACGGCCTGTGCTGGCTGCAATGGCAAGGCAACCCGGTGCTGCGTTTTGACTTTGAACGCCAGCAAATTCACTGGATGGGCTCGCTGTTTGGGCCGCAAGATTTGCTGGTGCTGGCGCTGCTGATGATTGGCGGTGCGCTGGCGCTGTTTGCCGTCTCCACGCTGGCGGGGCGGCTGTTTTGCGGTTTTGCCTGCCCGCAGTCGGTCTACACAACCATGTTCATGTGGATAGAGCAGCGGCTGCAAGGCTCGCCCGGCCAGCGTCAGCGCCGCGCCAAAACGGGCCAATGGCTGCAATCGGGCCTGCGCACAGCGGCCACTTGGGGCACGTGGGGTCTGCTGTCACTGTGGACGGGCTGGACGCTGGCGGCCTACTTCACGCCCGCTCCCGAGTTGTGGGCCCGCACGCTGAGCGCCGATTTGGGCTTTTGGGAGCTGTTCAGCATCTTCTTTTACGGCGGCTTCATGATGGTGCAAGCCGGTTGGCTGCGCGAGAAGGTCTGCCAGCACATGTGTCCGTATGCACGCTTTCAGGGCGTGATGGGCAACTCGCACACTTTGAACGTCAGCTATGACCAGCAACGGGGCGAGCCACGCACCGTGATGGCCAAGCGCACGCCCGCCACAGCGGCAGCTTGCATCGACTGCGGCTTGTGCGTGGACGTGTGCCCGGTGGGCATCGACATCCGCAACGGCCCGCAGTACGAATGCATAGGCTGCGGCTTGTGCATAGATGCCTGCGACCGGGTGATGACCGGCCTGCGCCAACCCACGGGGCTGATTCGCTGGGCCTCGGCCTCGGGGCGTTCGTGGCGCACGGTGTGGTGGCAACCGCGTGTGGCGGTCTACGCCGGGTTGCTGGGGGTGGCGCTGTTGGCCGTCTTGCTGCTGAGCCTGACGCGCATCCCGCTGCAAGTCGATGTGCTGCGTGACCGCAACGTGCTGTCCCGCATCACCCGCGACGGCCATGTCGAAAACGCCTACCGCTTGCACCTGCAAAACTACGACACCGTGGCGCACCGCTACACGATTCGGGTGGAAGGTTTGCCTGATTTGCGCCTGCTCACGCCGCCCGACACCTTGGTGGCAGCAGGCAGCGAACGCACCTTGGTCGTCACCGTGCTGGCCCCAGCCAATGACAACGCACTGAGCGTCAATCCGCTGCAATTTACCGTGCAAGCCAGCGACAGCCCTGAGCAGCAACGCACCCGCGCATCGACCTTGCTGTTCCCGCGCTGAAACGGAGGCGGGGGATTCAGGCGGCATACCTCTTGCGATGGTTTTGCCACCTGAATCACATTCCTGTTATTACCAGAAGTTATACGACTTCCCGCACAATTCAAACCATGGGTATCAGTCACTACATCAAAGAAATTGGGCGCGGCAAAGATGGCGCGCGCCCGCTCACGCGTGAGCAAGCCACCGATCTGTTTGGCCAATTGCTGGACGGCAGCGTGTCCGACTTGGAAGTCGGCGCGTTTTGCATCGCCATGCGCATCAAAGGCGAAACTGCTGAAGAAATGGCAGGCTTCTTGGACGCCACACACGCACGCCTGCACCGCATCCCCGCCAACGCCGAAGGCCGCATCACCGTGGTGCTGCCCAGCTACAACGGTGCGCGCAAGCTACCGGTGCTGACTCCGCTGCTGGCCTTGCTGCTGGCGCGCGAGGGCGTGCCGGTGCTGGTGCATGGCACGGCCACAGAAACCAAGCGCGTGTTCGCGTCTGAAGTGCTGGCTTTGTTGGGCGTGCCCACCGCCAGTCAGGTCGGCCCGATTGCGCCCGGCGAAGTGGCGTTCGTGCCCACCGAAGTACTCAACCCCGGCCTGAAGCGCCTGCTTGATGTGCGGCGCACCATCGGTCTGCGTAACACGGCGCACAGCTTGGTCAAGCTCATGAACCCGTGCGCAGGCCCGGCGCTGCTGTTGAGCAGCTACACACACCCGGAATACGTGGTGTCGATGGCGGCCACCTTTGCATTGATGGGCAGTCACGCCCTGCTGCTGCGCGGCACCGAAGGCGAAGTGGTGGCCGACCCACGCCGCGTGCCGCAAATGGATTTGTTCCAGCACGGCGAGCGCGTGTGCGTGCAAGAAGCGCAAGGCGGCTCCTTGGCGAACGTGCCGGATTTGCCCAAAGAAATTGATGCCGCCAGCACCGCCGCCTACATCCAAGCCGTGCTGGCCGGGACGCTGCCTGTGCCTCACTCAATCAAGCAACAGGTGGAACACATCTTGCGTACCGTGTCAGCATCATGAAAGAGACAAACTACATTTTGGGCCAAACAGGCCAAGTCACTTTGGTCGGAGCTGGGCCGGGTGATCCTGAATTACTGACCCTCAAAGCGCTGCGCGCCATTGAGGCGGCCACGGTGGTGCTGGTCGATGACTTGGTCAGCGACGAGATCGTGGCCTTCGCGTCGCCCAAGGCACGCGTCATTTATGTGGGCAAGCGCGGCGGCTGCAAAAGCACGCCACAAGCCTTCATCGAGAAGCTGATGATCATGGCCGCCCGCGAAGGCGAGACCGTGGTGCGCCTGAAGGGCGGCGACCCCTTCATCTTCGGACGTGGCGGCGAAGAGGTGGAACACCTGCGCGAGCAAGGCATTGAGGTGCGCGTGATCAACGGCATCACGGCGGGACTGGCGGGGCTGACCTCGCTGGGCGCGCCGCTCACCCACCGCGACCACGCACACGGCGTGGTGTTCATCACCGGTCACGCCAAACCCGGCGACAGCGGCACCGATTGGCGCACGCTGGCCGCCACCGCCCGCGATGCCAAGCTGACGCTGGTGATCTACATGGGCGTGACTGGCGCTCAACACATTCAAGACGAGTTACTGACGGGTCTGCCCGCGAGCACGCCCGTCGCCATCATTCAAAACGCCAGCCATCCGCACCAGCGTCACGCAGTCACCACGCTGGGCGCGCTGCGCGCCACACTGGTGAGCGAAGCGCTGGGCAGCCCCTCGGTGATCGTGATCGGCGATGTGGTGCGTGGCGTGGCCGTGGCACAGCAGCACGATGCCCTGACCGTGCCAGTCCGTCGCGCCGCCTGAGACTGAAGCGCGCCACTGGCCGCCACCCTCGGCGGGCCGAATACACTCCACGCCATGAATTTGTATGACGTGGTGGTGGTGGGTGCAGGAGCCGCAGGGCTGTTTTGCGCCGGGGTTGCAGCCCAACAAGGGCTGCGGGTGCTGGTACTGGATCACAGCGCACAGGTGGCGGAAAAAATCCGCATCTCAGGTGGAGGGCGCAGCAACTTCACCAATCGCTTGCTTGATCCCAGTGCCCCTCAAAAACACTTTTTGGGCGCGAACCCGCATTTTTGCCGCTCGGCGCTGTCGCGCTACACGCCGCAAGACTTCATCGCGCTCGTGCAGCGCCACGGCATTGCATTCCACGAAAAGCACAAAGGCCAGCTGTTTTGCGACAGCTCCGCCGAAGACCTGATCCAAATGCTGCTGCGCGAGTGCGACGCAGGCGCGCTGGGCGGCAGCGTCACCCGCTGGCAGCCTTGCGGTGTGCGCGGCATCCGCCACAGCCTGGGCGGCGCGGACACGCCTGCCCATTACCAGCTCGACACCGATCAAGGCGAAGTCACCGCGCGGGCTGTGGTGATCGCCACCGGCGGGTTGTCGATTCCCAAAATTGGGGCCACAGATTTCGGCCACCGCATCGCCCGTCAATTCGATTTGCGCGTGGTTGAGACGCGCCCCGGCTTGGTGCCGCTGACCTTTGACGGTGCGGCGTGGGCACCTTATGCGCAACTCAGCGGCCTGTCGCTGCCCGTTCAGATCGAAACCGGCGCGAAAAAACAGCGCGGCGAATTCATGGAAGATTTGCTGTTCACACACCGGGGTTTGTCAGGCCCAGCGGTGCTGCAAATTTCCAGCTACTGGCGCGAGGGCACGCCAATTCGCTTGAACCTTGCCCCGGAAGTTGACCTGCCGCACGCCTTGGCGCAAGCCAAATTGCGCTCGCGCAAGCTGATCGCCAATGAGCTGACCGGGCTGGTGCCATCGCGCTTGGCCGATGCGTGGGTGCAGCAAGAAGCCGCGTGGCAGCGCCCCGTCGCCGAAGCCAGCGACAAAGCCCTGACGCAATTGGCTGAGCGCCTGTCACGCTGGGAGCTCACGCCCACCGGCACCGAAGGCTACAAAAAAGCCGAAGTCACACTGGGCGGCGTGGACACGCGCGACCTGTCATCGCAAACGATGGAGTCCAAGCAACCCGGCCTGTACTTCATTGGTGAGGTCGTGGACGTGACCGGCTGGCTGGGCGGCTACAACTTTCAGTGGGCTTGGGCCAGCGGCCACGCCTGCGCGCAAGCATTGGCTGCGCAATTGCGCGGATAAAACGCCAGACGCCAGTTATAATGTCAGGCTTTGCTGGCATAGCCCCGCCGGCCAATACTAGTTACAGGCGGGGCACTTCGCAGATATGGCGGTTAGGCCCGATCTTCCCGACCACCCTCTTTCTGCACACTTAGGAAAAAATCCCGTAATGACGACGATCCGTGTTAAAGAAAACGAGCCTTTTGACGTGGCTCTGCGCCGCTTCAAGCGCACCATCGAAAAACTGGGCCTGCTGACCGACCTGCGTGCCCGCGAGTTCTACGAAAAGCCCACCGCCG
>CALMOI010000433.1 GCA_937871735.1 uncultured Comamonadaceae bacterium | reverse complement strand
TTGACGGTGCCATAGGTGCCCACGGGCATGAAGATGGGGGTCTCGACCACGCCGTGGTTGAGCGTCAGGCGGCCTCGGCGGGCGTGGCTGCCGGGCTGGTCGCCTCGGGGTGCGTCGGTGGTGAGCAGTTCAAATTTCAGCATGGCGCTGATTGTCGTTGAACGTCCACAACAGGAGATGGCGGGCAAGGGTGTCAGTGCGGGCAGACCCCGTTGACATGACTAATATATTAGTGTTCTAATTATTTCACTAAGATGTTAGTGAAATTGCAACCCATGAGGAGACAACGCATGAACCTTCGCAATTGGTCGTTGATCGGTGCCTGTGCTTTAGCCTTGCCCGCTGCGGCGCAAGAGGTCACGTTCAAGATCGCCCACTTTTTGCCCTCGGTGGCTCCGGCGCAGCAGCGCGTGCTGCAACCCTGGTGCGACGAGATGAAAGCCGCCTCCAAGGGCCGCATCGCCTGCCAGTTCTACCCGGCCATGCAACTGGGCGGCACCCCGGCGCAGTTGGTCGAGCAGGTCAAAACCGGCGTGGCCGATGTGGTTTGGACGGCTCCGGGCTACTCCACCGGGCGTTTTCCGGCCATCGAGGCCTTTGAGCTGCCCTTCATGGTGACCGACGCCACCAACTCGGGCAAAGCGCTGTGGAAGTTCTACGAACAGCACGCCCAGGCCGAATTTGCCGCCTACAAGGTGCTGGCCTTCCACACCGACGGCGGCCAAGTCGTCCACACCGACAAGAAGCCGGTGACGGGCTTGACTGGTCTGTTTGGCGTCAAGTTGCGCACCTCCACCCGTCTAGGGGCTAAAACGCTGGTTGCCCTGGGCGGCGCGCCCGTGGCTATGCCGCCCGCGCAGGTGACCGAGGCCATCTCCAAAGGCGTGGTCGATGGCGCGCTGGGCTCGTGGGAGCTGGTCTACCCGACCAAGTTGTCCGAAGTGACCCACTTCCACGCCGCGCCCGCCGCCGGTGGTGCGCACCCCACGGCCACCGTGCTGATGGTGCTGATGAACAAGCAAAAGTACGACGGCCTGCCCGCCGACCTGAAAGCCATCGTGGACAAGACCACCGGCCCGGTGCTGGTCGCCAAGTTTGGCGCGGTGTTTGACGACGTTGCCACCGACACCCGCAAGCGCCTGACGGTCCAGGGCAACAAGATCACCACCTTCAGCCCGACCGAAGTGGCTGCCATGATGCGCGCCACCGCCTCGGTCGAAGACGAGTGGGTCAAGCAAGTGGGCGACCGTGGCCTGGACGGCAAAAAGCTGCTGGCCGCCGCCCGCGAGCTGACCGGCACCCGTGCCAAGTGAACAGGAGCATCACCATGCATGACCCTATGGGCTTACCCCACGACTTGGTGGAGCACGACCGCGTGGAGCACTGGCTGATCGCCGCTGGCAAGGCGATGGCCGTCTCGGGCGGACTGTTGTTTGTGGCGCTGATCGCCATGTCGCTGGTGTCCATCGTCGGGCGCAAGCTGGGCTTGGGCTCGATCAACGGCGACATCGAACTGATGCAGGCGGGCACTGCCGTGGCCGCTACCGCCTTTTTGCCTTATTGCACGCTGCTGGGGGAGCACATCAAGGTGGACTTTTTCACCGAAAACCTGTCTGACCGCATCAAGCGCCCGGTGGACGGCGTGGCCGAGTTGCTGCTGGCGCTGGTGGCCGGTCTGCTGACCTGGCGCACCGTGCTGGCCGTGGGTGTGGCGCGCGAGTCGCAAGAGGTCAGCACCTTGGTCGGGCTGCCGCTGTGGATTCCGATGCTGCTGCTGGTGCCGGGGCTGGCGTTGATGACGCTGAGCGCGCTGTACCGGGCCTACGCCCACTTTCACCCCTCTAAACGCATTCCGGGAGCACGCACATGAGCGGCACCACCATCGGTTTACTCGGCTTCGGCGGCTTGCTGGTCATGCTGGCGGCGCGCGTCCACATCACCATCGCCATGTTTTTGGCGGGCTCGGGCATCTACTTGGTGATGAGCCACGGCGAGACGGCCAACTTGCTCTACACCCTGAACAACTTGGTCTACGCCCGGGTGTCCAACTACGATTTGGCGGTGATTCCGCTGTTCATCTTGATGGGGCAGTTCGCCACGCATGGCGGTTTGTCCAAGGCGCTGTTCAAGGCCGCAGGCAGCTTGATCGGTCACTGGCGCGGCGGGCTGGCAATGGCGGCTACGGCAGCTTGCGCGGCGTTCGGGGCGATTTGCGGCTCGTCGCTGGCGACAGCGGCGACGATGGGCCAAGTGGCGCTGCCCGAGCTGCGCAGCCACGGCTACTCGGGCAAGCTGGCCACGGCCACGCTGGCGGCGTCGGGCACGCTGGGCATCTTGATTCCGCCTTCAGTGCCGCTGGTGATCTACGCGGTGCTGACGCAAGAATCCATAGGCAAGCTGTTTGTCGCCGCCGTGGTGCCGGGCATCGTGGCTGCGCTGGGTTACTTGGCGGTGATTGCGATCATCGTGCGCCGCGATCCATCGGCAGGCCCGGCGGGCGAGAAGGTGCCGCTGGCCGAGGTGATTCGGGCGCAGATCAACATCATCCCGGTGCTGCTGGTGTTTTTGGTGGTGATCGTCGGCATCTACGGCGGTTGGGCCAATCCGACCGAGGCGGCGTCCATCGGCGCGGCGGCTTGCGGCTTGATCGCGTTTGTCTCGGGCAACCTGCGCACCAAAGAGTTTCTGAACAGCGTCTATGGCACGGCGCACGCCACCGGCATGATCTTCATGGTGTTGATCGGTGCCGACTTGCTCAACTCCAGCTTGGCTCTGTCGCAGATGCCGACCGAGCTGGCCGCCTGGGTGCAAGGCAGTGGGCTGCCGCCGCTCTTGGTGTTGTTTGCCATCTTGGTGATCTACATCGTGCTGGGCTGCGTGATGGACTCGCTGGCGATGATTTTGCTGACCATCCCGATCTTCTACCCGATGGTCATGGGCCTGGATTTCTTTGGCATGTCGGTGCCCGACAAGTCGATCTGGTTCGGCATCTTGGCGCTGATGGTGGTCGAGATTGGCCTTGTTCACCCGCCCGTGGGCATGAACCTGTACGTCATCAACAAGATTGCCAAAGACGTGCCCATGAGCGATACCGCCTGGGGCGTGATGCCCTTCTTGGCCTCGGACTTCCTGCGCATCGTGGCGCTGGTGTTCTTCCCCGTGCTCTGCCTGGGCTTGGTGCATGCCCTGGGCTGATGAGGAGACTGTTTTCATGCCACTGACCCCATCCCTTTACCCCCTGACGGCACGCAGCACGGTCTACGGTGTCATCTTGAACGACAGCGCCTCGCTGCAAGCGCTGGACATCCCGGCGGGCGCTTTGGCCGCCGCGCCGTACAAGGGCGCGCCGCGTGCCCCGGTGCTGTACATCAAGCCCGCCAATACCCACGTCTCGGCCCACGTCGGCACGGGCGCGACCGTCACCCTGCCGCCCGGCGCGCAGCACGTCGAAGTGGCCGCCACCGTCGGCTTGGTGCTGGGGCGTGATGCGGCGCAACTGGCTCCGGCAGACGCGCTGAACGCCGTCAGCCATCTGGTGCTGGTGGCCGACCTCAGCCTGCCGCACGCCAGCTACTACCGCCCGGCCATCCGCGAAAAGTGCTTTGACGGCGCGCTGCCGCTAGCCCAGCCGCAGCCCCTGCAGGAAGTCGGTGATGTCAGAACTCTGGTGCTGCGCACTGAGATCGACGGCGTGCTGGTGGCCGAGCGCCGCCTGGACGACCTGATCC
>CALMOI010000432.1 GCA_937871735.1 uncultured Comamonadaceae bacterium | reverse complement strand
CTCGTAGGACTTGCCATCGGTGGGGTCAACCACGTCGCACACCAGCACCAAAGTGGGCTCTTCAATGAACGGATCCATGAAGGCCGTGTTGGCATCGGGCATCAGCAGCATGTCGGAGGCTTCAATGCCCTTCCAGCCAGCGATGGACGAGCCGTCGAAGGCTTGACCTTCTTCAAACTTGTCTTCATTGAACTGGGACACGGGCGCAGTGATGTGCTGCCACTTGCCACGGGTATCGGTGAAACGGAAGTCAACGAACTTGACTTCGTTTTCCTTCACCATCTTCATGACGTCTGCGACGGTCTTTGCCATCAGGTTCTCCTAGTTGGAAAGGGTTGTTAAAAGTGTCTGTAAGGTTTGGCGGATGCAGTTTTTATGCCAAAGAGCTCTGCACGCCCCAAGCACCGCCCGCTATTCTGCCCTGAGTTGCGCGCCACTTGCGAGCAACTACGTCGGGGCAGTCGGGTAATTGGCTTTCGAGTTCGGCCATGCACCAAAATAATGCAACAGCGCTTCCGCACCAGTTAAGTGCATTACAGATTGCGCACCAACTCGGGGCCAATACGCAACTCAAACGGAGCAAGACCTGCCAACAAATCCGGCCAAGCTTGCGCGACTTGCTCGGGCGAGCCTTTCAAACCCAGTTCGATATGGCGGCCATGCTCGGGATGATCAACGCTGGGCAGGCTGAACACCTTGATGCCGGGATGGTCGCGCTCTAGGCTTTCCATCAGCGGGGTAAGCGCGGCTTCCAGCGCGCCGTACAGGATCAGTGAGCGCTCAACCCAAGCGCCGGTTTTGAAGCGGTGCGGGTACTGGGTGTCCAGCACCCATTCAATCATCGGCCAAGCCATCACCGGGAAACCCGGCACGAAATGCACCGTGCCGCCGCCTGCGCCCGTGCAGCTGAAACCGGCAATTTTGTTGTACGGATTGGGAATCAAACTTGCGCCGACCGGGAACACGCCCATGTTCAAGCGATGGATGTTTTCGGGGCGCTCAGGCTCATAGACCGTGCCTTGCTGGCTAGCCATGTCGTGCATGCGCTCGGTGATCAGGGCTTCGGCCTCGGGGTGCAACACCAAGTCGGTATCTAAGGCACGGGCGGCGCACTGGCGGGTGTGGTCGTCAGGCGTGGCACCGATACCACCGCAAGAAAACACCACATCGCCCGACGCAAAAGCGCGGCGCAGTGTGGCGGTGATGCGCTCGGGCGAATCGCCTACGCACTCGGCCCAACCTAGCGACAGGCCGCGCGCGCCCAGCAACTCAATGACTTTAGGCAGATGCTTGTCGGCGCGCTTGCCGGACAAAATTTCATCACCGATGACGATCAGACCGAAGGCTGCACCCGGCTCAGGGAGCAGAACTGGGGGGGAGTGGGGATGGCGCAAGGCCAGCAGAGCGGAGTTCATCTTGCAATGCTAGCGCCTCTGGCAAGTTTTGGTGCGCGGGCTCGGGCACCACAGTCGCCACGGTGTCAGCACGCAGCTTCTCTAGCGCACTCAAGCCAAAGTGCGCAAACCACAAGGACGAGAAAACAAACACCAAGGTGTAGATCCCAATGGCCGGCGGCAGCAAAAAAACGAAAGCCGCCGCGAACAGCGCGCCCGAGGCCCACAGCAAGCCCGGCGCAGCGCCCAAATAGCCCGTCAGCACACCCATGACCAACAACGACGTTCGGTGGCGACTGAGCAGTTGCTGACGCTCAGGCACGCTGGCGTAGTCGGCCAGCACGTCATAGGCCATGACACGGTAAGTCAGCCAGCCCCAGATCAGCGGCGGCAGCACCAAAATCAGCGGCGGAACCAGCCACAGCGGAAGCGACACCACCAACGCCACCAGCGCCAATGCCGTAGACAGCAACGACCACAAAAAGCCCTTGAACACAGAGCCGCCTTGCTTGCGCTCCAGCGTGGCAAAGCGGCGGCGGGCCACCAACTCAACAGTTGCGGGCGTGGCCAGCAAAGCCACGCC
>CALMOI010000431.1 GCA_937871735.1 uncultured Comamonadaceae bacterium | reverse complement strand
GCTGGCCGCGCACGGCCAGCCCATCACCTTGATTGCTGAAACCGGCGGGCAAAACGTCATGCTGGTGGATTCGTCGGCGCTGCTGGAGCAGGTGGTGGCTGATGCGGTGCATTCCGCCTTTGACAGCGCCGGGCAACGCTGCTCGGCGCTGCGCCTGTTGTGCGTGCAAGCCGATGTGGCTGATCGGCTGATCGAGATGCTGCAAGGCGCGATGGCCGAGCTCAACTTAGGCAACCCCGACCGGCTGACGGTAGACATCGGCCCGGTGATTGACAGCACCGCCCGCGATGCGCTGCTGCGCTACATCGCCCAACACCACGCCGCTGGGCGCGTGCGCTACCAGTCCACACGCGGTTTGAATCCGCACACGCTGCACGGCCTGCTGGTGCCGCCCACGCTGGTGGAGCTGAGCAGCCTGAGCGAGCTGGGCCCGGAGGTGTTCGGCCCCGTGCTGCATCTGCTGCGCTATCCGCAAGGGCAGCTGCCCGCGTTGCTGGCGCAAATCAACGCCTTGGGCTACGGCTTGACGATGGGCCTGCACACCCGCATCGACGAGACGGTGGCCCATGTCATGCACCACGCGCAAGTCGGCAACCTGTATGTGAACCGGCATATGGTGGGCGCGGTGGTGGGCGTGCAGCCCTTTGGCGGCGAGGGCTTGTCAGGCACCGGCCCCAAAGCGGGCGGCCCGCTGTACCTGTACCGCCTGATGGCGCAAGCCCCCGCTGACGTGATGCGCCGCGCCCTGCACCACGCCGCTGCGCCAGATCGTCCGGTGGCTCAGCGCGGCGGCGGCGCGTTGTCGCCCGCGCTGCAAGCCTTGGCCGATTGGGTGGTGAACGCACACCCGAACCTGAGCGCGCTGTGCCACCGTTACGCCGAGTTGAGCTGGGCCCACGCCGCCTGCACCCTGCCGGGCCCGACGGGCGAAACCAACACCTACGCCCTGCGCCCCCGCGCTACGGTGCTCTGCTTGGCCAGTCATTTGGAAGACCGGCTGATCCAGCTCGCCGCCGTGCTGGCCGTGGGCAATCGCGCCCTGTGGCCGGAAGACACCGCCGCGCTGCACCACCAACTGCCGCCGCTGGTGCAAGCGCAGATCACGCTGGTGCCTGAACGCGCCGTGCGTCAATTTCCCATTGACGTGGTGCTGCACCACGGCAGCGCTGACAGCCTGCGCGCCCTGACCTTGACCTTGTCGGCCCGCGCTGGCCCCTTGGTGGCGGTGATCAGCCAGCCGTCCGGCGGCACCGCCATCCGGCTGGAGCGCTTGGTGGTTGAGCGCGTGGTCAGCATCAACACCGCCGCCGCTGGCGGCAATGCGCGCTTGATTGCGTTGGGCTGACGGCACGTCAAGTCAGCGCTGCATCCATTTCGATGGCGGCCTGTTTCAGGAGCGACCGCAGCCATATCAAGCCGGAGTCTGTCGTTCGATGCTGGTGCCACTGAACCACTTGCTCCATCTTGGGGATGGGCACCGGCAAATCTCGGATCGTGACGGGCAAGAAGCGCATCGCCTCTTGGGCCAGCCTGAAATGCATGGTGGCAATGCGATGTGTGCCAACCACCAAGTGTGCCTGCGACATGAAGCTGAAGGTGCTGATCTCGACGTGACGCTTGACCCCGGACTGTTGCATGAACCAATCTGTGAGCGCCCAGCCGTCACCGGGTTGAACCACGACATGGCCTGAAGCCATGTAGCGCTCTTCGGTCATCTCACCGATGGCCAAGTGACTTTCGTTCCACACAACGCAATGGAAAACCTCTTCGAACAACAGCTCCGAAGGGTGGCTGGTCGAGCAGAAAACTTTCGGAATGATCAGCAGATCCGCTTCGCCGCGTTCCAAAGCGCGCTGTGGCTGGTTCACCTGTGGTCGTAAATCGAAGCGCACGCCCGGCGCTTGTCGGTAAGCCAGCCTTTGCAGATGGGGGATCAGCACCATCAGCGTGTAGTCGGAAATGAGCAGCCGAAACAGCCGCGTCGAATGCGCAGGTTCGAACTGCGGCTGCGTGGCCACGCTCGCCTCTATGCGGACAAGGATGTCGCGCACGGGGTCTTTCAACGACTCGGCGCGTGAGGTGGGCTCCATTCGGCGGCCCACCTGCACCAGCAACTCGTCATCGAAGTATTCGCGCAATCGTGCGAGCGCATTGCTCATCGCGGACTGGCTCAAGTGGATTTTCTCGGCAGCCCGGCTGATGCTTTGCTCCGTCAGCAGTGTGTCGAGTGCGACCAGCAGGTTCAGATCAAGCTTGTTGAAGCGCATAGACACGGCCTCCGTTGGGGGTGTTGAAAAGGCGAGCAGGGTTTCCACTCAATCTATTGATAAATAAGATACGAATGATGAATTCAATCCATTTGATAAATAGATGACCGAATCTTAATCTACAGCCTGTTACAGCACGCGGTCGCATCCACATGCCTGCGGCTGGATCAAGGCGGTGGTGTGTGCGTGGCTGTTTCGGTTGCGCAAGGTCCACTGAACAGCACAACAGCACAAAGAACTCTCAAGTCAAGCGAGAGGCGTTGCCAAGAAGGAGACAAGTATG
>CALMOI010000430.1 GCA_937871735.1 uncultured Comamonadaceae bacterium | reverse complement strand
CGTCGATTGCTTCATTCGTGGTGGCGGTCGAAGAGTTCGTCGCATCAGGCGGCAACGCTCCCTTGAGCATCGCCCTGCTGCTGACCAGCGACGAAGAAGGCCCTGCGCTGGACGGCACCGTGATCGTCTGCGAGCTGCTCAAGCAACGCGGCAGCGCGCCCGATTACTGCATCGTCGGCGAACCCACTTCGGTTGAGCGCACGGGCGACATGATCAAAAATGGCCGTCGCGGCACCATGAGCGGCAAACTGACGGTGCAAGGCGTGCAAGGCCATATCGCCTACCCGCATCTGGCGCAAAACCCGATTCACTTGGCCGCGCCCGCGCTGGCCGAACTGGTCGGCATCGAATGGGACAAGGGCAACGACTTTTTCCCGCCCACCAGCTGGCAGATCAGCAACATCCACGGCGGCACGGGCGCGAGCAACGTGATTCCCGGCACGGTGGTGATCGAATTCAACTTCCGCTTTTGCACCGAGTCCACGCCCGAAAGCCTGCAACAGCGCCTGGAAGCCGTGCTGCGCCGCCACGGCCTGAACTACACCTTGAGCTGGACAATAGGCGGCCTGCCCTTCTTGACCACGCCCGGCACGCTGGTCGGTGCGGTGCAAGCGGCCATCCAGAGCGAAACCGGCATCACCACGCAACTGTCGACCACAGGCGGCACCAGCGACGGGCGCTTCATCGCGCAAATTTGCCCGCAGGTGATTGAACTGGGCCCGCCCAACGCCACCATCCACAAAATCAACGAGCACGTCGCCGTGGCCGACATCGAACCCTTGAAGAACATTTACCGCCGCGTGCTGCTCAACTTGCACGCGCAGCACAGCACCCCATGACCCTGCTCGAACTGATCGAAGACGCCGCCCGCCAGCTCACCGACGCTGGCGTGGCTTTTGGCCACGGCACCGACAACGCCGACGACGAAGCCGCTTGGCTCACCCTGTGGGCGCTGGGCCTGCCGCTGGACACCCCGCTCACCGCCGACGATGTGGAGGGCGACATCAGCGACGAACTGGCCCTGAGCTTGGGCGGAGCCCAAGCGGTGCCACCGCAAGGCCAACGCGCCATCACCGCCAACGAACAAGCGCGGGTGCAAAACCTGCTGGTCGAACGCATCGCCACCCGCAAGCCCGCCGCTTACCTGACGAAAGAAGCGTGGCTGCAAGGCGTGTCGTTCTACATTGACGAACGCGCCATCGTGCCGCGCAGCTTCATCGCTGAACTGCTGGCAGACGGCAGCATCGACCCGTGGCTGTCTGACCAAACCGAGCGCGTGCTGGACTTGTGTACCGGCAACGGCAGCTTGGCCGTGCTGGCCGCGATGGTCTACCCCGACGTGCAAGTCGATGGCGTGGATTTGTCGCCTGATGCGCTGGCGGTGGCGCAGATCAACGTCGAACGCCACCAGCTGCACGAACGCATCAGCCTGCGCTTGTCTGACGGCCTGAACGCGCTGCAAGCGCCGCCGCTGGGGGTGTACGACCTGATCTTGTGCAACCCGCCTTACGTCAACGCCGCCAGCATGGCCGCCCTGCCCGCCGAGTACCGCGCCGAACCCGAACTGGCGCTGGCCGGTGGTGACGACGGCATGGACTTTGTGCGCACCTTGCTGCGCGACGCACCCGCCCACCTGAGCGATCAGGCCGTGCTGGTGCTGGAAATTGGCAACGAACGCGCTCACTTTGAACGCGCCTTTGCAGACTTGGAAGTCGTCTGGTTGCCCACCAGCGCGGGCGACGACCAAGTGCTGCTGCTCACGCGCGCCGCCTTGCAAACTTGGCTGGCCGCCGACTCAACCCCCACCCCATGATTACTCTGAAAAATGTCATCCTTCGCCGCAGCGCGAAGGTGTTGCTCAATGGCGCGTCCGTCACCATCAATCCGGGCGAACGCGTCGGGCTGGTGGGGCGCAATGGCGCGGGCAAATCCAGCTTGTTTGGCCTACTCAACGGCACGCTGCACGAAGACGGCGGCGACTTCAGCGTGCCACGCCAATGGCGCATGGCCCAAGTCGCGCAAAACATGCCCGAAACCGACGATAGCGCCACCGACTTCGTGGTCGCCGGTGACACCCGATTGGCCGAACTGCGCGAACAGCTCATCGCCGCCGAATCCGACACCAGCATGGACGAAGGTGATCGCGGCATGGCCATTGCCCACGCCTACACCGACTTGGCCGACGCGGGCGAACACGACGCCGTGCCCCGCGCCCAAGCGCTGATTTTGGGCTTGGGCTTCAAGGTCAACGAACTCGATCAGCCGGTGAACAGCTTCTCGGGCGGCTGGCGCATGCGCTTGCAACTGGCGCGCGCGCTGATGTGCCCGTCAGACCTGATGCTGCTGGACGAACCCACCAACCACTTGGACTTGGACGCCCTGGTCTGGCTGGAAGCGTGGCTCAAAAAGTACGAAGGCACGATGATCGTCATCAGCCACGACCGCGAATTTTTGGACGCGGTGACCAACGTCACGCTGCACATCGAACACGCACAGCTCACCCGCTACGGCGGCAACTACAGCAAGTTTGAAGAACTGCGCGCCCAGCAGCTCGAACTGCAACAAGCCGCTTACGGCAAGCAACAAGACAAAATCGCCCACCTGCAAAAGTTCATTGACCGCTTCAAGGCCAAAGCCA
>CALMOI010000429.1 GCA_937871735.1 uncultured Comamonadaceae bacterium | reverse complement strand
TCAAACCCAAGGCATTCAGCGCCGGGATGAAAAAGTCGCGCCGCGCTTTGAACTCGGCGCGGCGGCGTTCGTATTCGGCCAGGCTTTCCGCCTCAAAGCAGGCGAGGGCGGCGTGTTGCGCCACGGTGCTGGGGCAGATGTACAGGTTTTGCGCCAGCCGCTCCACCACGTCCACCAGCGCGTCGGGCACCACCAGCCAGCCCAAGCGCCAGCCGGTCATGTTGAAGTACTTGCTGAAGCTGTTGATGCTGATGATGTCTTCGCCCAAGGCCAGCGCGCTGTGGCCGTAGGTGTCGTCATGGCTCAGGCCGAGGTAGATTTCATCGATCAGCGTGATGCCGCCGTGCTGGCGCACCACGTCGTGAATGCGGCGCAGCTCGTCCGGGTGGATGGAGGTGCCAGTCGGGTTGGACGGCGAAGCCAGCAGCACGCCGCGTGTTTTAGAGCCCCAAGCGGCGGCGACTTTTTCAGCGGTGAGCTGGTAGCGCTCTGCCGCCGTGGTGGGGATCAGCACAGCGCGGCCTTCAGCGGCGCTGACAAAGTGGCGGTTGCAGGGGTAGCTGGGGTCGGGCATCAGCACTTCGTCGCCCGCGTCGATCAGCGCCAAACAGGCCAGTTGCAGCGCCGCAGATGCGCCCGCCGTGACCACGATGCGCCGCGCTGGCACATCCACACCAAAGCGCTGGGCGTACCAGCCGCTGATGCGCTCGCGCAGCTGATCCAAGCCCAGCGCCGGGGTGTACTGGGTGGTGCCGCTTTGAATGGCACGTTCCGCCGCTTGCTGCACCAGCGGCGGCGCAGTGAAGTCAGGCTCGCCGATGTTCAAGAAGATCATCGGCGTGTCGGTGTCGGCCACTTCACGCGCCAAGGCGGAGGCGGCTTTGGCCACCTCCATCACGTAAAACGGCTCAATGCGCTCGGCGCGCGTGGCAATTCGCATCATGGGCGGTGGTGGGGGTCAGGGACGGGCTTTGCCGCTTTGGCGGTCGGTTTCAACTTCGGCGGCGCGCAGCTTGGGGGCCAAGCCGTTGAGCACGCCGTTCACGTACTTGTGGCCGTCGGTGCCGCCAAATTCCTTGCCCAGCTCCACGCATTCGTTGATGACGACGCGCCACGGCACATCCGGGCAGTGCAGGAATTCGTAGCAGCCGATCCACATCGCGCCGCGTTCGATGGGCGAAATTTCTGCCATCGGGCGGTCAAGCAGCGGCAAGATCAGCGCGTCCAAATCAGCGGCGATTTCGATGCAACCGCGCAGCACGGTTTTGTAGTGCTTGGCATCGGCTTTGTGAAAGCCTGCCAAATCGCGGGTGAAGCTGTCGATGGCTTCGACCTCGTTGCCGCCCACCAAATGCTGGTACAGCGCCTGCAACACAAATTCACGAGCGCGGCTGCGCTCAGACTTGGCGGCGGCTTTGCGCACGCCCGTGGCGGTGAGGCCGGTGCGTGACTGGCGCGCGGGGCGCTGGCCTGTGGCGGCGGTCGTGGGGGTGGACGGGTTCAAAGGGGTATCGCTCATGCTAGGTCGTCCAGTAAATTGGCCATTTCCACGGCGACTTGGGCTGCATCGCGGCCTTTGTCGGTTTGGCGTGCAATGGCTTGTTCCATGTTTTCTGTGGTCAAGATGGCGTTGGCCACCGGGATTTGGTAATCAAGCGCAATGCGGCTCACGCCTGCGCCCGATTCATTGGCGACCAATTCAAAGTGATAGGTTTCGCCGCGCACGATGCAGCCTAGGGCGATCAGTGCGTCGTACTTGTCGGTTTCGGCCATCGCTTGCAGCGCCACCGGCACTTCCAGTGCGCCGGGCACGCGGACGTGGTCGATGTGCTTGGGGTTCACGCCCAGGCGGTGCAGTTCGGCCAAGCAAGCTTGCGCCAGCGTGTTGGTGATGCCTTCGTTAAAGCGCGCTTGCACGATACCGATGTAGAGTTTTTGGCCGTCGAGTTTCTCGCCGATACCTTGGTTTGCACCTTGCATGAATTACTCCTTGGGAATGTAGCCAGTGATTTCCAGGCCATAGCCGGTCATGCTGGGCATGCGGCGGGGTTGACCCATGAGCTGCATTTTGCGCACGCCGCATTCACGCAGAATTTGCGCGCCGATGCCGTAGGTGCGCAAGTCCAAGCGCCCCCGCTCGGGCGCTTGCGCAGCGCGGGCCGTGCCCTCAAACTGCGCCAGCAATTGGTCAGCAGTTTCGCTGCAATTCATCAAAACAGCCACGCCTTTGCCTTGCCGATCCAAGTAGCTCAGGCTGGCGGCCAAACCCCACGAATGCATGGGGCGGCTGACTTCCAGCGCGTCCAGCACCGACAGCGGCTCATGCACCCGTGCGGGCACTGATTCTTCGGGTTCCCACTGGCCTTTGACCAGCGCCAAATGCACCGATTGGCTGGGCTTGTCGCGGAAGGCGTGGGCGGTGAATTCGCCATAGGGCGTGTTCAGCGTGCGGGTGCCGATCTTCTCGACCAGCGAGTCGTTGTGGCTGCGGTGCTGAATCAACGCAGCAATGGTGCCGATCTTCAAACCGTGCTCAGCGGCGAACAATTGCAGGTCGGGCAGACGGGCCATCGTGCCGTCGTCCTTCATGATTTCGCAGATCACGGCTGACGGCGAGCAACCTGCCATGCCGGCCAGATCGCAACCGGCTTCGGTGTGACCGGCACGCATCAGCACGCCGCCGTCCACCGCTTGCAGCGGGAAGATGTGGCCGGGTTGCACCAAATCGGCGGGCACGGCATGGGCGGCCACGGCGGCTTGAACGGTGCGAGCGCGGTCAGCGGCGGAGATGCCGGTGGTCACGCCCTCAGCCGCTTCAATCGACACGGTGAAGGCGGTGCTGTACACGGTGCCGTTGCGGGCAGCCATCGGCGGCAAGCGCAGGTACTCGCAGCGTTCGCGGGTCAGGGTCAGGCAGATCAGGCCACGGCCAAAGCGGGCCATGAAGTTGATGGCTTCCGGGGTGACGTGGTCAGCGGCCAGCACCAAATCGCCTTCGTTTTCGCGGTCTTCTTCGTCCACCAAGATCACGATGCGGCCAGCGCGCATCTCGGCCACGATGTCTTCGACGGGGCTGATGGCGACGGGGGTGAGAGCAGCGGCGGTCATGCGAGATCCTTGGCGGGCAATGTGATGGAGGTTGCGGTGGCGCTGAGCATGCGCTCCACATAGCGCGCGATCAAGTCGATTTCCAAGTTGACGCGGCTGCCCACTTGCAGCGCGCCCAAGGCGGTGTTTTGCATGGTGTGCGGGATCAGGTTGATGCTGACTTCGCAACCGGCGGCGCTGTCGGCCACGCTGTTGACGGTCAGGCTGGCCCCGTTGATGGTGATGGAGCCTTTGTAGGCCAAGTACTTGCCCAACTCGGGCGGAGCTTGCACGCGCAGTTCCCAGCTTTCGCTGATTTGCGCCAAGTGGCTGATGTGGCCGATGCCGTCCACATGCCCCGACACGATGTGCCCGCCCAAGCGGTCATGAGCGCGCAAGGCTTTTTCGAGGTTGATGGGGCCGGGTTGGTCGAGCCCCGCTGTTTTGCGCAGTGATTCTGCGGAGATGTCGATGGTGAACTGGCTCGCTGGCAGGTCGAGCGTGGTCACCGTCATGCAGGCACCGTTCAAGGCGATGCTGTCGCCCAGGCCCACGTCGTTGAGGAAATCCACAGGCGCTTCAATGCTGAGGCGCTTGCCGTGGTCTAAAGAGCTTCCCAGGTCGTGGACGGCGGCGATGCG
>CALMOI010000428.1 GCA_937871735.1 uncultured Comamonadaceae bacterium | reverse complement strand
GACCGAGGCGCTGCGCCCGCATCTGCCGCCCGGATCGCGCGTGCTGGAACTGGCCAGCGGCACCGGCGAACACGCCGTCGCCCTGTGCCGCGCCTGCCCCGGCCTGCACTGGCAGCCCACCGAAATCGCCCCCGAGCGGCAGGCCAGCATCGCCGCCTGGACGCAGGCCGAGCAACTGCAAGCCGCCATCCAGCCGCCTTTGAGCCTGGACGTGGCCCAGCCCTGGCCGGTAGCGGCAGGGCAATGGGATGGCGTACTGGCGGTGAACTTGCTGCACATCATGTCCGGCCAACACCTGCCCGCGCTGTTCGCCCACGCCCGCAGCGCGCTGGCCCCCGGCGGCTGGTTGATGGTCTACGGCCCGTTTCGGCGCGGGGATGAGTGGTATTCCGACGGCAACCAGAGCTTTCACGCCCAGTTGCAGGCGCTAGACCCCAACATGGGCCTGCGTGACATGGATGTGTTGGATGCGCTGGCCCAAGCTGCGGGTCTGAGTGGCGCGGAGATGGCGGTGGAGCGCTTGCCCGCCAACAACCATTTGCTGCGCTGGCGGTGTTGAATTCAGGGGCGGATGAGTTTGTCCAGCGCCGCGTCGGCCAAAGTCAGCCATCGCGGGTTGTGCATTGCGGCAAGGTGACGCGCAAGGCGCAGGTAAAGTGTTGGGCTACCCACCTAAACCATTTGGCACAGCAAAAAGGGAGATCATGGCAGTTCAAAAATTGGCCGTTGCAGGCCGCATCTGTACCTTAACGCCCATCGTCGGCGCTGACCGTATTCAGCTCGCGGGCGTCGATTGTGGCGACGCGGGTCGCTGGTCGGGCGTCGTCAGTATTGAGATGCAGCAGGGCGCGGCGGTCACGGTGTTTTTGCAGGACGCGCTGTTGCCGCCTGACCCGCGCTGGGCCTTCATGGAGCGCCACCACTGGCGCGTGCGGATGGCGCGCTTCAAAGGTGCGCCCAGCGAGTGCGTGATTATTGAGGGCGACGATTTGCCCCCGGGCACCGACTTGATGGCGCAGCTGGGCGTGACCAAGTACGAAAAGCCGATTCCTATGTCGATGGCGGGCGACATGCTGGGCGGGTTTCCCAGCGTGATTCCGAAAACCGACGAGACCAACTTTCAGGCCGTGCCTGAACTGGTCGAGCGCATGGGGCAAGACCCGTGGTACGCCAGCGAAAAAGCAGATGGCACCAGTTGCACCGTTTGGAACGACGAGGACGGTTTGCACGTTTGCAGCCGCAACTGGGAGCTGCGCGAGTTCGGCGCCAAAGGCGCGGGCAACGTCTATTGGCAGGCGGCGCGCCAGTACGGGCTGGAGCGGCTGGCACCGGGTCTGGCGTTGCAGTTTGAGGTGGTCGGGCCGGGCATTCAGGGCAACCCGATGGGCTTGAAGGCGGTCGAGGCGCGGGCCTTCACGCTGCGCGACACGCGGGCGCATCGCGATCTGCCTTTGGCGGAACTGGAGCGGGTTTGCGCCGAATTGGGGATGCCGCTGGCCCGGTTGATCGCTTCAGGCCAGCACGCTTTGAGCGCCGACGAACTGCGCGAGCTGGCGCAAATCAAATACGCCAACGGCAAGCACGCCGAAGGCGTCGTGATTCGGGCCGCCGATTCGAGCTGGTCGTTCAAGGTGATCAACTTGCTCTACAAGGACTGATCAGCCCACAAGCGCTGCCATCACCTGACGAGGCTACGACGCAGCCAGACGCTGTGCTTTACGAAGCATCCGGCTGCTTGAACGGCGACGCTTGCACAAACGCCGGGTGTTCGGCTAGGGCCGCGTCAATCGCGCTAATCAGCGGCCAGCGGCTCAAGTCCACCTTGAAGCGGCGGGCGCTTTCCACTTGGGGGATGAGGTACACGTCGGCAATGGTCGGGGTCTGGCCGTAGCAGACGCCGGGGGCGCGCGCGGTGTCGGCGGCCAGCAGGGCTTCGAGGGCGTCAAAACCGGCGGCGATCCAGGTGCCGCACCAGGCGTTGATGGCCTCGGTGTCACAGCCAAATTGCAGGCGCAGGGTTTCGAGGATGCGGCGGTTGTTGATCGGGTGGATGTCGCAGCCGACGATGGCGGCCAGGGCGCGGACGTGGGCGCGGGCCTCGGGGCTGGCGGGCAGCAGGGCGGGGCTGGGGTAGCGTTCTTCCAGCCATTCGATGATGGCGGGCGACTGGATCAGCACCTGTTCGTCGTCCAGCACCAGCGCGGGCACCAGCCCTTGCGGATTGACGGCCTTGAACTCGGGCAGCAGGTGCGCTTCTTTGCGCAGATCAACGGCGATGTACTCGGGGCTGATGCCCTTGAGGTTGAGGGCGATGCGCAGGCGGTGCGAGGTGCCGCTGCGGAAGAAGTTGTAGAGCTTCATGGGTTTGTCTCTCCTGAAAACAGCGACAGCGCCGACCAGTCACATGGGCTGGCGGCGCTGCCGGGGGTGTGGATCGGATGGGGCGCGCAGGGCCGGGGCTTATTCTGCCGCGCCCACGGTCAGGCTGACGCTGCCCACACCGGCGACTTGGCCGGTGATCTGGTCGCCGGGCACGACGGCACCCACGCCTTCGGGGGTGCCGGTGTAGATCAGGTCGCCGGGTTGCAGGTGGTAGTACAGGCTGAGGTCGGCAATGATTTCCCGGACGTTCCAGATCAGCTTGCTCACGTCAGACGCCTGCCGGGTCACGCCGTTGACTTGCAGGGCGATGTCGCCGGACTCGATCACCACGCCGGGCATGGGCACGACTTCGCTGCACACCGAGCCTTGTTCGATGTCTTTGCCCAAGTCCCAGGGGCGGCCCTTGTCGCGGGCCACCAGTTGCAGGTCGCGGCGGGTCATGTCCAGGCCGCAGGCGTAGCCGTAGACCAGCTCGTGTGCGTCTTCGGCTTGGACGCGAAAGCCCGCTTTGCCGATGACCAGCACCAGTTCCATTTCAAAGTGGTAGTTGCTGGTTTCGGGCGGGTAGGCCACGGTCGCGCCGCTGTCCACCAGGGTTTGCGGCGACTTGGTGAAGTAGAAGGCGCGCTCGACGCTCTTGTCCACCGGGCGGCCCATTTCGACGGCGTGGGCGTGGTAGTTGCGGCCCACGCAGAAGATGCGGTTGATGGGCAAGCGCGCATCCTGGCCGCGCACGGGCAAGGACTGAACGGCGGGCGGGTTCCAGAGGTAAGTGGTCATGGTGGGTTCAAGGTGGAAAGGTTCAAAACAGCGGGCTAAGGCGTGGGCGTGTGGGCGGTTCAGCCGCGCACTTCGTACACGCCCAGTTTGCGGTGCAGCGGCGACTCGTCAGCGATGAAGACGAAGGCGGGGGCCTCGGCGTTCAGGTTGGTCAGCGTCACGGCTTCGTAGCCGGGGGCGCAGCAGGTGTCGGCTTCGGCCAGGGTGAAGGTGCTGTCCACGATCTGGGCTTGCACCGCGCCTTCAATCAGATGAAAGACTTGCGCAGGCGAGCGTGCAGGCAGGCGCAAAGTTTGGCCGGGGCGCAGCATCAGCGCGTAAAAGCCGAGGATGTTTTCTGCATCGCCGCCAGTTTCGGGGTTGGTGTAGGTGATGTGCACCGCGTCCAGATCGGGCTGGTCGGCGGCCAAATCGACCAAGGCGGCGCGGGCTTCGGCCCAGGGGTAGCGCAGCACGGGGTTGCGGCGCGTGCTGCGCTCAAACACGGGCGTGGGCACCAAACCGGCGCGGCTGTAGGCGCGGTCGCCTCGGCCTGCTTTGACATCTTGGCGCGGGCCTTCGGTGACGTAGCTGGTTTCGAGCTGGTAGACGATGGGCAAGTCCAGTACGTCCAGCCAGACCACCGGCTCGGTGCCGTCGTGGCCGTGTTCGTGCCACAGGCCGGTGGGGGTGAGGATCAGGTCACCGCGTGCCATCGGGCATTTTTCGCCATCGACGGTGGTGTACGCGCCTTCGCCTTCGACGATCATGCGCACGGCGTTGGGGGTGTGGCGGTGCGCGGGTGCCCATTCGCCGGGCAGCAGCAGTTGCATGCCTAAGTAGATCGCGGCGCTGGCTTGCATTTTTTCGATGCCGTGGCCGGGGTTGGCCAGCACCAGCACGCGGCGCTCGGCTTTTTCCATCGGGGTGAGTTCACCGGCGCGCAGCAGCAGCGGGCGCAGGCTGTGGTAGGGCCAGCAAATCGGGCGGGTTTTGCGCGCAGGCACTTTGGGCGGCAGCACCGAGCGCAGGCTGGGCCACAGCGGCACCAGGTTCAGGGCGGTGAGTTCGTCGCGGTAGTCTTGCGGCAGGTCTTCGAGGCGGCCAAGTGCGGGCAGATCGGTCATGGGGTGTCTCCAGTCGATGCGGTTATGGGTCAGTGGCGGGTCAGTCTTGGGCCAGGCAGTTGCTGACGTTCCAGCCGTACAGCCATTCCATCGCGTCATAAAAACGTTCGGCGCTGCGGCCTTTCCACAGGTCGTTGCGCACCAGGCGTTCCACCCCTTTGGCGTGGTAGATGCGGCCCATTTCGCGGCTGGACAGCACGATGCGGGCTGTGCGGGCGACGCGGCTGCGCTGGTACAAATCGAGCGCTTTGGCCCAGTCGTTGCCATGCACGCGCAAGGCTTCGCCCAAGGTGACGGCGTCTTCAATCGCCATGCACGCGCCTTGCGCCATGTACTGCGTGGTGGGGTGGGCTGCGTCGCCCAGCAAGGTGGCGCGGCCATAAGTCCATTGGCCGATGGGTTCGCGGTCGGCGGTGGCCCAGCGTTTCCAGCTCTTGGGCAGGTCGATGAGTTGACGCGCCTTGGGGCAGATGCCTTGAAAGTAGCTTTGCACTTCTTCCAAGCTGCCTTCGGTCACGCCCCATTGCTCTTGCTGGCGGCTGTGGAAGGTGACGACCACGTTGTACTGCTCGCCGCCGCGCAGCGGGTAA
>CALMOI010000427.1 GCA_937871735.1 uncultured Comamonadaceae bacterium | reverse complement strand
ACTTCGTCCATTTCGCCGTCGCCGCAGAACACCCAGACCTTGCGGTTTTCAGTGTTGGCAATGCCACGGGCGTGCAGGTACTTCAGGAAACGCGCTTGGTAGATCGCCATCAGCGGGCCCAAGCCCATCGACACGGTGGGGAACTGCCAGAACTCGGGCATCAGCTTGGGGTGCGGATAGCTGGACAAGCCCTTGCCATCGACTTCTTGGCGGAAGTGCAGCAGTTGGTCTTCGGTCAGGCGGCCTTCCAGGTAAGCGCGGGCGTACACGCCGGGCGACACGTGGCCTTGGATGTAGAGGCAATCGCCGCCGTGGTTTTCAGATTCAGCGTGCCAAAAGTGGTTGAAGCCCGCGCCGAACATGTGCGCCAGCGACGCAAACGAGCCAATGTGGCCGCCCAAGTCGCCGCCGTCTTCGGGGTGGTGGCGGTTGGCCTTGACCACCATCGCCATCGCGTTCCAGCGCATGTAAGCGCGCAGGCGTTCTTCGATTTCGATGTTGCCGGGGCAACGCTCTTCTTTGTCGGTTTCGATGGTGTTGACGTAGCTGGTGTTGGCCGAGAAGGGCATGTCAATGCTCTTTTCGCGCGCGTGGCCCAGCAGTTGTTCCAGCAAAAAGTGGGCACGTTCTGGGCCTTCGGCCTCGATCACGGCGGACAGCGCGTCCATCCATTCGCGGGTTTCTTGACTGTCTGCATCAAGGGCGGTAGACCCAAATAAATTCTCAGGTGCGACTGACATCGGTTTGTCTCCTCGGGGGTTAATCAACGTCATTTAATGACGCGGCGCAAAGTGTCGCATACTTTTTTTCAAATTTCAAATTACGCTACTTGATTTCATATTGAGAAATTCAATGCCGTAAAAACGCGACAAACAGCCGAAGCGACCCCTCATCTACACTCGCGGCCCATGAACCATCCGATTTCCCAATTTCGCAAACCGTCCAGCGCGCGGCTGCCGCCTGTGGTGTGGTGGCAGCGGTGGTGGAAACGACAGTCGCCCACCTACCAAGACCGACTGGCCATGCTGGCACCCGTGGCGGCAGTGCTGCTGTTTTTGGCCGTCATCATTGCCTCGTTTTGGTACTTGCGATCAGAAGAAGTAGGCCGCGAACGCGAAGCCGTGAAACGCGATTTGGAGTACGCCCAGCAGCGCGTGCGCCTGCGCCTGCTGGAGCGCCAAGAGCAGTTGATGCGGCTGGCCCGCGACATTTCCAACAAAGAAGTGGAGCCGCAAGAGTTCAACATCCGCGCCGAATCGCTGGTGGCGCAGTACCCGGAGTTGCAGTCCATCACCTGGATTGACGAGCACCGCAACATCATCGCCAGCCAAGCCACGCCCAGTTTGCTGAACGGCTCGCGCTGGACACCCGGCGACACGTTAAAGCTCGGCGATACCGAAAGCACCTACAGCCTCGCCCGCGATTTGATGCAGCCGGTGTACTCCAAACCACAGGCTGTCACGGCGACGACCACCGTCACGGGTTCCAACCCCAGCGCCACATCAGCCAACTCAGGCTTGCCACTGCTAGAACTGCACAGCCCTTTGACGCAACAAGGGCAATTCGCCGGGGTGATTTTGGGCGAGTACTCCATCGACGGGCTGCTGCGCTACGGCGTGCCCACGGAAGTCTCGGCCAAGTACGCCGTGGCTTTGCTGGACAGCCGCGCCAGCGTGTTGGCGGGCCAGTCGATTCCGCTGCGGCAAAAGCTCTGGGGCGTGCTGCCTTGGGCCACGCAAATCAACGAAGACGAAGTGCCGGTTTCACCCGTGGGCAATGGCTTGGTGCTGCGGGTGCAAGCATGGCGCACCTCGCTGGGCATGATCGGCAACGGACTGTTTTGGCTGGTGGGCGCGCTGAGCGTGCTGACCACTTGGATGCTGATGGCCAACTGGCGGCACATGCAGCGGCGCATTCAAGCCCAGCACACACTGGTCGCGGAAACCACCTTTCGCCGCGCCATGGAAAACTCCATGCTGACCGGGATGCGGGCGCTCAACATGCAAGGGTGCATCACCTACGTGAACCCGGCGTTTTGTCGCATGACCGGCTGGAGCGAAGAAGAGCTGGTCAACCAAGTCGCGCCCTTCCCCTACTGGCCCGACGACGACCGCGAGCAACTGGCCCAGCGCCTGGACGATGAGATTCATGGCCGCAGCACGCCCGGCGGCTTTCAGGTGCGGGTCAAGCGCAAAGACGGCTCGCTGTTTGATGCGCGGCTGTACGTCTCGCCGCTGATTGACGCGGTTGGCAAGCAAACCGGCTGGATGACGTCCATGACCGACATCACCGA
>CALMOI010000426.1 GCA_937871735.1 uncultured Comamonadaceae bacterium | reverse complement strand
CTGAGCGTGGGCTGCGCGATGTAGCCCGAGGGGTTGGCCAGCACAGCTTTGCCGAATTCTTCAACTTCGGCCTTGGTGGAAGCGGGGCCCACCAGCATGCCGTAGCCGCCCGCGCCGTGAACTTCCTTAACGACCAAGTCTTTCATGTTCGCCATGACGTACTTGAGGTCGTCCGGGTTGCGGCACATGTAGGTGGGGACGTTGTTCAAGATGGGTTTTTCGCCCAGGTAGAACTCGATCATTTTGGGCACGTAGGGGTAGATCGACTTGTCGTCGGCCACGCCGGTGCCAACAGCATTACAGATCGCCACATTGCCCGCGCGGTAGGCTGACAGCAAACCTGCACAGCCCAAAGTGGAGGTCGGGCGGAACACTTGCGGATCGAGGAAGTCGTCGTCCAAGCGGCGGTAGATCACATCGACGCGCTTGGGGCCGCGTGTGGTGCGCATGTAAACGAAGTTGTCTTTGACGAACAGGTCTTGGCCTTCGACCAATTCAATGCCCATTTGCTGGGCCAAGAAGGCGTGCTCGAAGTAAGCGCTGTTGTACATACCGGGCGTGAGCACCACCACCGTGGGTTCTGCCGTGGTGGGCGGGGCGCTGGCGCGCAGGGTTTCCAGCAGCAAATCGGGGTAATGCGCCACAGGGGCGACGCGGTTTTGGCTGAACAGCTCGGGGAAGAGCCGCATCATCATCTTGCGGTTTTCCAGCATGTAGCTCACGCCGCTGGGCACGCGCAGGTTGTCTTCAAGGACGTAGTACTCGCCATTGCCCTTGGCGTCAGGGGCACGAACGATGTCGATGCCGCTGATGTGCGAGTAGATGTTGTTGGGCACGTCCACGCCCATCATTTCGGGGCGGAATTGCGCGTTGTTGAAGATTTGGTCGGCGGGCACGACACCCGCTTTGATGATCTCTTGGCCGTGGTACACGTCATGGATAAAGCGGTTGAGCGCCGTGACGCGCTGCACCAAGCCTTTTTCCATGCTTTGCCATTCATGGGCCGGGATGACGCGCGGGATCAGGTCAAACGGGATCAACCGCTCGGTGCCTGAACCGTCTTCATCCTTAGCGCCATAGACGGCAAAGGTGATGCCGACGCGGCGGAAGATCATTTCTGCCTCTTCTCGGCGAGCCCTCATGACATCGGCGGGCTGCTTGGACAACCACTGGGCATAAGCCACGTAGTGGGCCCGTACATCTTGGCCAGGTGATTCGTTCTGCCCCACTCCCGCCGGGGTCAGCTTTTCATACATTTCATCGAATTTCAGCATGACAGGTTCTCCTGAAGGTGAGAATAGCAAGTTGCGCGCCAGCTTGGTGCATCGACAGACTCACCCTCTCTTGCTCAACATCAACAGATCAACAAATGAAGCTGCTGGCGCGGTGCCGCTCAAACTTCGCTGTAATGCAAAGTCGCGTCACCGGATTACATGATGCCAGTAGCGTCGGGCCTGATCGCGCTGACAAGTCCATTTTTCTGCTTCTGCACTGCGCCACGTTAACGCACCACAATGGGGCGAATCGAGCATCACGATGCCCCGCTCGCGATAACGTGCTTGCACAGGCTCAGCGGGATGGCCGTAGCGGTTGCGGTAGCCCGCCTGAATCACGGCGTAACGCGGCTGCACCGCATCCAAAAACACGGGCGTGGACGAGGTTTTGCTGCCGTGGTGCGGCACCAGCAGCAAGTCAGCGCGCAAGGTGCCTTCGGGGTTGGCCTGCGTGCGCGCCACCAGTTGCGCTTCTTGCGCGGCTTCAATGTCACCGGCCAGCAAAGCGCTGCGTGCGGGGCCGCTGGCCGGGTGGCTGCTGATGCGCAACACGCAGCTGAGGGCATTGGGTTTGAAGCTGGCAGCGTGGTTGCCGTCTTCGTCACCGGGCAGCGGGTGCAGCACCTCGAACTGCACGCCGTCCCAATCCCAATGCTGGCCCGCCACGCAGCGGCGCGACGGGCGCAGCGCCCGCAAGG
>CALMOI010000425.1 GCA_937871735.1 uncultured Comamonadaceae bacterium | reverse complement strand
TGTCACGCTGAGCAGCCGCTTTTTGCTGGGCACGGCCAGCTACTCGTCGCCACAAGTGCTGCGCGATGCCATCTTGACCTCGGGCACGGGCGTGGTCACCGTCGGCCTGAAACGCCAACTGGCGGCAGCGGGCGACAACGGCTTTGTCGCCATGATCCGGCAAGCCCTGGCCGACACGGGCGCGCGCCTGCTGCCCAATACCGCCGGTTGCCGCAGCGCCCGCGAGGCGGTGCAACTGGCCCAAATGGCGCGCGAGCTGTACGACACGCCTTGGGTCAAGCTCGAAGTGGTGGGCGACGAGCACACCTTGCAGCCCGACCCTTTTGAGCTGGTGGTGGCGGCGGCAGAGCTGGTCAAAGACGGCTTTGTCGTCTTTCCGTACTGCACCGACGACTTGGTCACCTGCCGCCGTCTGCTGGACGTGGGTTGCCCGCTGCTGATGCCCTGGGGCGCGCCCATCGGTTCCGGCCAGGGGCTGCTGAACCCGTTTGCCCTGCGCACCCTGCGCGAGCGCCTGCCCGACACCACGCTCATCATCGACGCGGGCATCGGCGCACCGTCGCACGCGGCGCAGGCGCTGGAGCTGGGCTTTGACGCGGTGCTGCTGAACTCCGCCGTGGCCCAGGCCAGCGACCCGGTCAGCATGGCGCGGGCCTTTCGCTACGCCATCGAGGCCGGGCGGCTGGCCTACCGCGCAGGCGTCATGGCCCCGCAGGACTACGCTGTGGCCAGCACGCCGGTCAGCGGCCATCCGTTTTTGATCGGCGGTGCGGCATGAGCACGGCGATGAACCCCAGCGCCTTGGTCTGGAGCATTGCGGGCAACGACAGCGGCGGCGGCGCGGGCTTGAGCGCCGACCAGCGCGCAGCCGCTGCTCTGGGCGTGCATCTGTGCCCGGTGGTGGCCGCCATCACCGCGCAAAACACCTGCGCCGTGACCCGGGTGCAGCCGGTCAGCGCCGATTTGCTGGACGCGCAGATCGCCGCCCTGGCCGCCGATTTGCCCGCCGACTGGCCGCACAGCGGGCCGCGTCTGGTCATCAAAACCGGCTTGCTGGGCAGCCCCGATCTGGTGGCGGTGGTGGCGCTTTGGGTGGATGCGCTGCGTTTGCGCGGGCCGGTGGCGCTGGTGGTTGACCCGGTGCTCGGGGCCAGCACCGGGGCCAGTTTTGCCAACGCCGCCACGGTGGCCGCGTACCGGCGCGATTTGCTGCCGCGCGCCACGCTCATCACCCCCAATGTGGCCGAAGCCGCTCGTCTGCTGGATTGCGCCGCGCCCACCGACTTGGCCGAATGGCCGGTGTTGGCGTGCGGGCTGCATCTGGCCGGAGCGCAAGCGGTGTGCATCACCGGCGGCGACAGCCCCGATCACCAAGGCTTGGTATTGGACTGGATCAGCACCCCGCACGCCAGCGGCTGGCTGGCCCTGCCGCGCGTGGCTACCGCGCACCACCACGGCACCGGCTGCACTTTTGCCAGCAGCGCCGCCGCCGCGCTGGCGCTGGGCTGGGTCGCGGCGGATGCGCTGGTGCTCGCCAAAATGGTCACCACCCACGCCTTGCAAGGCGGCTACGCCAGCGGCCTGGGACGCGGCCCGGTGGCGGCCCGCAGCGGTTTTGCCCGCCACCCGGCGCAACTGCCGCAACTGACCTGGGGCGAGGCGCTGGAACTGGCCCCGCCGCTGACCTCCACCGTGTCCCAGGCCGCTGCGCCGGTCGATTGGGGCCTGTACGCCATCGTCGATAGCGCCGAGCGCGTGGCCCAGGTGCTGCAAGCGGGCGTGCGTACCGTGCAACTGCGGATCAAAACCCCGCCCCAGCCCGACGCGGCTTGGCGCGACTTTCTGGCCGAAGCCATCCGCCTGAGCGTGGCGGCCTGCCAGCAGTACGGCGCGCTGCTGGTCGTCAACGACCACTGGCAACTGGCGCACGAACTGGGCGCACGCGCCATCCACCTGGGCCACGAAGACCTGCAAGCCCTGGGCGAAGCGGGCCGCGCCGCCCTGCGCGCCACCGGGCTGCAACTGGGCATCAGCTCGCACAGCCTGTGGGAGCTGGCCCGCGCCCGCACGCTGGCCCCGGCCTACATCGCCTGCGGCCCGGTCTGGCCGACCTTGACCAAAGACATGCCCTGGCTGCCGCAAGGCCTGGACAACCTGAGCTGGTGGGTGGCGATGGCAGGCACCCCCGTGGTTGCTATCGGCGGCATCCTGACCCCCGAGCAAGCCACCCAAGCCGCCCAAAGCGGAGCCAGCGCGGTCTGCATCGTGCGTGGCTTGGGCGCTGACCCGTGCACCACGGTGCCGATGTGGCAAGCGGCAATTCACCAGGGGCGAATGCTGCCAAAAACAGCAGTAAGGGATTTGCCGCATGCCAGTTTGGCTGCGGTTTGACGGCTGCACTGGGCTATAAAAAAAGCCCGAGTTTGAGGACTCGGGCTTGTTGGCGGAGTTAATGATGATTTAATGCGTTTCCAGCGTTAAATGCACCATGGTTTGATTGAGTAATACATAAGCCACTTCACCAAATGTCATCGGGCCAGTCACGTTACCGGTGCGCTTGCCTTCCAACTCTGAGTACAGATAATTCAAAATGCAGTTGCATGAAAAATTAGCCTGCCCCGGCAGTTGCGCTGCTTCTTGCATGAATGCGGTTTCATAGCTGCCCGGAAACGCTCCGGCGAGCTTGTAATGCACATGCTGAAATACCGGGCCGTAAAATTCGACACGGTCATGGGCTTGGTCTACAGCCTTCAAGCTCACATTGATGAATGCGCCGCTGTAATCAGCCACCAAAGGCAATCGGGTGTCGTGCCCTATGGATTTTAAATACTGTGCGAGTGAAGTTGGTTTTCCATTCACCAAACACTGTGAAACTTCAAATCCACTGGTCTCAAACTCTAAGACATCGCCCGTGCCAGGACGGAATAGATTGACAATATTCACGTTGGCACTGATATTGTCTGGCAGTGGAACGTGAATCACAACCGCTGCATTTTCTAGCATCTTGGTGTTGCGGCCATCACGGACTTTGGGCGAGCGTTTGCCCATGTCATCCAAGTGGATGCCGGAAATCCAGCCGACCACAGGCTTCATGAACATATCGTCATACATGGCGGCATGGTGTGCATAATCTAAATGAACTTCAGAGAATGCGGGTAAAATAATCAGACTGAAACCATTTTGTGGCGCTTCAACGCAGACTTGTGATAGTGATGCGGTATCGTAGTAAGTAATGCGCGGAGTCAATTCTATATATTTTGGAATTGGGGTCACAAAGACCAAGCCGCGCGTGGTTACGCCACCATTTTTTCCCATGAAATAGGGAATGGTGCCACCAACCCAATTGCCGCAGGGCAAGCTGGCTAGCACATCTTCATCAGCAGCGACGGCCAGCATCACTCCGCTTTGAATTAACTCACTCGCTTTTTCAGGAGTTAGTAACATTTGTTGTAGTGAGCTCATGCAATCTCCAGCGTAGCGTGTTCTCTCAGTTGTTGTAATTCATGGCCCAGCGTGCGTGCATTAGGTTCCACGTAGCGATGCAATTCACGCAGTTTCATCAGCTTGACATCATTGGTTTGTTGCAGGCTAACTTGTTGGCGCAGTTTGCTAAGTAGCAATTGAAAGCTCAAAGTTTTAATTTGAATATTCAAAGTGCCGGTGATCAGACTTTCCCACAGTGGGTCATTCACGTCGGGAACAATATTTCCAGCGGCTTGAGGAGTTGTGGTGCTGGCCTGCATGTTTTGCGTGGCATCAGGTTGAATAGCTCCAGTGCGTGCCACAGTGCCTGATTTTGTACTGTCTTTGACAGGTACATAATCAAATTTAACTTGGCCATTGTCAAGTGCAAATTTGAATTTCCACAAATCAGTGTAAGGAATGTTCAACAGTGTGCAAATCGGGCTCATTTCCATGCCCTCCATCAAGCACATGA
>CALMOI010000424.1 GCA_937871735.1 uncultured Comamonadaceae bacterium | reverse complement strand
ATCGGCACGTGCAGGTAAAGCACCGGCTCGGCCCCTTCGGCGGCCAGCGGCTGCCAATGGCGCAGGGCACCGAGGTAGTCGGATTTTTCAGCGGCAGCCAAACCTTCGTCGAACCCAGCCAAGGCGCTCAAAGGGAACGCCAGCGACAGGGCCAGCAAAAAATGGAGTTTCAAGGTGACCTCAGACACGTCGGACATAGCGGGAGTTGGGGCTCCACCGGCAGGTGGCCCGGCGGCGTGACTGTAGTGAACGCGCATGACATTTTGATGTCGCTGGTGTGGCAAATCCGACCATGCCAGCTCATGCGGCAGGGATGACAAATGCGTGTGCAGACAAGACCTTAGACGCGGACGGTGTCAAAAAAGAATCACATTCGGCACCTAAGATGAAAGTATTAGGGGGCGCGCAAACGTCAGTCGTTGGCGGAGGCGCGCCTTGTTTTTGTCCGCAGTTTTCTTTCGTTGCTACGGTGTTGACCGGGTATCCCTGCATCTTTTCGAGGCGTTCGTCATGAGTACCGTTGATTCCAATTCCTCCTCTTTGATCTCGTCTACGCCCGCTCGCCACACGGCTCAGGAGCAGGGGCATTCGGTGGGGGTTCATGGCGCTGCCGTGGTGGCTGCGGCACTGGGCAAACCCGCTGACACGGCCAAGATCAAGGGCAACCCTTTGGCCCGTGGTCAAGCCGCTTTACCAACAGATGACGAGGCCGCGATCAGCGCCTTGAGCGAACAAGATCAGGCGGCTTTGGATGTGGTGCAAGCGCAACTTGCCGCCGTGACGCACACCACAGGCGCTGCGGACAATGTGTACCAGTTGGCGCAATTGAGCAGCGGTTTGGCGAGCGAGACCACGACCTCCGATGTGGCCGAGCGCCCGGTGATGTTTGAGCGGACAGCCACAGCGCCTGCCGCCAGCGGCGCTGGCGATTGGGGCATGTACGCCTTGCTGGGCGGCGGCTTGGCGCTGGCCGCAGGGGGCGGTGGCGGCGGAGGTGGCAGCAGCTCAAGCGGCACCAGCAGCACGAGCGCCAAAGTGATCGTGCAAGACGGCTTGATCAAAAACGCCACGGTCTACATCGACACCAACCACGACGGCACCTACAGCGCCACCGAAAAAGTCGGCGTGACCGACGAACACGGCGTGCTGCAACTGACCAACCCGACCGATGTGGACAGCACCTTGATCGTGGTGGGCGGCACCAACATTGACACCGGCTTGCCCAACACCTTGACCCTGACGCTGACCGGCGGCTTGGTGGCCAACGGCACGGTGGTCGTCAGCCCGCTGACCTCGTTGATCACCGCTGTGTACGAACACGGCCCCAGCAGCATGACCTTGGCCGATGCGGCCAACGCGGTCAAAACGGCCTTGGGCTTGTCCAGCGCACTGGACTTGACCACCTTTAATCCTTGGGATGCTTCGGCCAATGCCGCTGACGCGTTGGCCGTGCAAAAAGCGGCGGCGCAGTTGGCGACCGTGTTGACCACGGTCAGCGGCGGCGATGCCAGCGTGTCGCAAGACGTGATGAGCGCCTTGGCCACCACCTTGCTGAGCGACAGCAAGCTGGACTTGACCCACGCCAACGCCTTGCAGATCGCACTGGCCGATGCAGCCCCCAGCGTGACGGTTGATTGGACGGACTTGGCCGCAGCCACGCAAGCGGTGGGCGCGGCGACGCAGTTGTCGGGCATCACCCAAGCGCAGTTGGCGGCGGCCACGCCGTTGATCGTCGGCTTGCAAGCTGACACCGGCAGCAGCGCCACCGACCGCATCACCAGCGATGCCCGCTTGGTGGTGGCCGGGCGCAGCGCAGCGGCCACGCTGGAGTTCTCTACCGACGGCGGCACCACTTGGGTGGCCGAAGACAAATTCACCCCGGCAAACGGCGCGCTCAGCGTGCAAGCCCGTCTGCATTACAGCGACGGCACCGTGACCGCTGCCAGCGCAGCGTTTGAGTTCACGCTCAACACCACCACGCCCACCGCGCCCACACTGGCGCTGCACACCGACAGCGGCCACTCGGCCACCGACCACATCACCAACCACGGCGACATCGTGGTGACCGGCCAAGTCAGCGGCGCGCTGCTGCAATACAGCTTGGATCAAGTCACCTGGAGCACCACGCTGCCCACGTTGACCGATGGCGCGCACGACGTGTACGCCCGCCAGTCGTTCACGCAAAACGGCACGGTCTCGCCGGTGACCAAACTCAGCTTCACGCTGGACACCGTGGCCGATGCCGGGCATGTCGGCTTGGCGACCAATACGGCTGACGTGGAATACGACACCGGCAGCAACAAAACCGACGGCGTGACCAGCAATGCGCAACTGGTGTTGGCCGGGCAAGCTGAAGCCGGTGTCACCGATGTCAGCGTGACTTTGGCCGGTGTGACGCACCACATCGCAGCGACTGACATTCACGCTGACGGCAGTTGGAGCTTGGCGCTGTCCGAGCCGCTGGCCGACGGCACTTACACCCCGGTCGTCACGGTGACGGATGCGGCTGGCAACGTCAGCGCACCCACCAGCATGACGCCCATCACCGTGGACACCACGCCGCCCGATGTTTCCACCGCTACGGCCCATTTGGCCGCCAGCAGCGACAGCGGCTTGTCGAGTGACGACGGCCTGACCAATGTCGCCCGCCCCACCATCGAAGGCCAAACTGAGGCCCACGCCGCCGTGTTGGTGAGCATTGATGGCACCGACTACCAAACCGAGGCCGATGCCAGCGGCCACTGGAGCGTGGTGGTCACCACCGCATTGGGCGACGGCGAGTACACCCCGTCTGTCACTGTGACCGACTTGGCTGGCAACGTGAGCGATGCCTTTGACGGCACGCCCTTCACGGTGCAGGCCACATCCCCGACTGAAAGCACCCCAGCGGGTTTGGTTCAAGGCGACGAAACCATCGACACCGGCAGCAGCTCCGAAGATGGCATCACCAACAACCCCTTGCCCATGTTGGCGGGCACGTTGGACGTGAGCAGCCCTGTCACCGTGATCATCAAGTTCGCAGGCGTGACCTACGTCACCCAAACCGATGATGCGGGTGAGTGGTCGCTGCAAATCCCGGAAGGCAACGAACTGGAAGACGGCACCTACGTGCCCGGCGTGCTGTACGTGGACGACGCAGGCAACCAAGTCCACGTTTCGGGCACGTCCGTCACCATCGATACCACCGCGCCCGATGCCAGCGGCGTCACAGGCGAGCTGGTACACGACGAAGCCAACGACACCGGAGCGGCCAGCGACGACAACCTCACATCCAACGACGCGCCCACCATCGCCGGTACCGCAGAAGCTGGGGTGCACATCGCCGTCGATGTCGGCGGCAACGTGTTTGAAACCGACGCAGATGAGCACGGCCACTGGAGCATCACAGCCGACGGCCTGAGCGATGGCGACTACACACCGCTGATCACCATCACCGACGTGGCGGGCAACGTCAGCGATGCCATTGAAGGCGTGATGTTCACGGTAGACGTGACCGCCCCGGACGCAGCCACAGGCGAGCTGGTGCATGACGACGTGAGCGACACCGGTGTCGATACCGCAGACAGCATCACCAACAACAACATGCCCAGCCTCAGTGGCACGGCAGAAGCTGGGGCCAGCGTCAGCATCGACTTGAACGGCGACATCTTCCAGACCCAAGCCGACGAAGACGGCAACTGGACAGTAGACGTGAGCAAAGCCCTCGCAGACGGCGAGTACACCCCCACCATCACCGTCACCGATGCAGCAGGCAACGTCACCGAAAGCGAAGGAGTCGCCTTCACCATCGACACCGAAGCGCCAGACTCCAGCAGCGTCACCGGCGGCTTGACCGCCGACAACGACACCGGCCTCGACAGCGAAGACGGCATCACCGCCAACAACGCCCCCACCGTGACCGGCACCGCCGACGCGCTGGCGCTGATCCATGTCGATGTTGGCGGCAACACCTTTGAAACCCAAGCTGACGAAGACGGCAACTGGAGCGTGCAGCTTGACGCTTTGGATGACGGCACCTACACCCCGGTCATCACCGTCACCGACGCAGCGGGCAACGAAAGCACCGCGATCCACGGCACCGCCTTCACCATCGATACGACAGCGCCCGACACCGCCACAGGCGAGTTGGTGCATGACGCAGCCAACGACACCGGAGCGGCCAGCGACGACAACCTCACATCCAACGACGCACCCACCATCGCCGGTACCGCAGAAGCCGGGGCGCACATCGCCGTCGATGTGGGCGGCAGCGTGTTTGAAACCGATGCAGACGAGCATGGCAACTGGAGCGTCACCGCCGATGGCCTCAGTGACGGTGAATACACACCGCTGATCACGGTGACGGACGTGGCCGGTAACGTCAGCGACCCGATTGAAGGCGTGGCGTTCATCGTGGACGTCACCGCCCCTGATGCTGCCACCGGCGAGCTGGTGCATGACGACGTGAGCGACACCGGCGTCGATACCGCAGACAGCATCACCAACAACAACATGCCCAGCCTGAGCGGTACCGCAGAACCCGGGGCCAGCGTCAGCATCGACTTGAACGGCGACATCTTCCAGACCCAAGCTGACGACGACGGCAACTGGACATTGGACGTGGACAAATCTCTCGCAGACGGCGAGTACACCCCCACCATCACCGTCACCGATGCAGCAGGCAACGTCACCGAAAGCGAAGGAGTCGCCTTCACCATCGACACCGAAGCGCCAGACTCCAGCAGCGTCACCGGCGGCTTGACCGCCGACAACGACACCGGCCTCGACAGCGAAGACGGCATCACCGCCAACAACGCCCCCACCGTGACCGGCACCGCCGACGCGCTGGCGCTGATCCATGTCGATGTTGGCGGCAACACCTTTGAAACCCAAGCTGACGAAGACGGCAACTGGAGCGTGCAGCTTGACGCTTTGGATGACGGCACCTACACCCCCATCATCACCGTCACCGACGCAGCGGGCAACGAAAGCGCCGCGATCCACGGCACCGCCTTCACCATCGACACCACCGCCCCCGATGCCAGCAGCGTCACCGGCGAGCTGGTGCACGACGCAGCCAACGACACCGGAGCGGCCAGCGACGACAACCTGACATCCAACGACGCGCCCACCATCGCCGGTACCGCAGAAGCGGGGGTGCACATCGCCGTCGATGTGGGCGGCAACGTGTTTGAAACCGACGCGGACGAACACGGCAACTGGAGCATCACAGCGGACGGCCTCAGTGACGGCGAGTACACACCGCTGATCACCATCACCGACGTGGCCGGTAACGTCAGCGACCCGATTGAAGGCGTGGCGTTCACCGTGGATGTGACGCTGGCAGAGTTCACGGGTGGCTTGACCCACGACGACGTGAACGACACCGGCGTGGACACCGCAGACAACATCACCAACAACAACAAGCCCAACCTCAGCGGCACGGCTGAGGCCGGAGCCACCGTCGTGGTCACGCTGGATGGTCACAACTACACCACCGTGGCGGGCGATGATGGCGCGTGGAGCGTCGATGTCAGCACCATCTTGCCCGACGGTGACTACACCCCCACCATCACCGTCACCGATGTGGCGGGCAACACCGATTCGATGGATGGCGAGAGCTTCACGGTCGATACCGTGGCCGGTTCCGGCGACGACACGCCGTTGACCAACCAAGTGGTGTTGCGCGGCGATGCCGTCGATATCGACCCGCTCAATGGACGCGATTTGACCGCAGACGATCTGGTGGAAGACACCTTGGGCAGCTTGCCCGATGGCTTGACCATTGACGACACCACGGGCCACATCGTCGGCACGGCGAATGCAGCGGGTTTCACTTACATCACCGTCACTTCTAGCGATGCGGCGGGCAACACGGCCACCAACACCTTCCAAGTGGCGGTCACTGTGGCTGAAAAGAGCAGCGACGCAAGCAGCTTCAGCATCAACAACGTCGATGGCGAGCACCCCAAAACTTGGATCGGCGAAGGCACAGACCAGCACTTGAACGTCTACTCCAGCGTGGGCGATGTGCTGCTGGCTGGCTCTGGCGACGATTTGTTCCAACTGTTCAAGCCTGAAAGCTTGGGCTTTGCCCGCTTGGACGGCGGCGATGGCATTGATCGCGTCAACTTCAGCGGCACCGATCTGACGTTTGACTTTGCCGACTGGAACAACCCCGAAGGCTCAGGCCAGGTGATTGGGCATGTGGAGGCTTTCTATTTTGCGGGCCTCAACAGCAGCTTGACGGTGAGCGCGGCTGATCTGTTCCACCTGCAAAGCGATGCGCTGGATGTGGATGGCACACATCAAATGGTGCGCTTCATGGCCAACTCCACCAACGGCGGCACCGTGGCGCTGGACGGTCTGACCCAAGTGGGCAAGGCCGATGCCTTTGGCGCTGACGGCGGTGCCACCTCAGGCGCTTCCAGCGACAAGTACACCAAGTTCACCGGCAGCTACACCGACAGCCAAGGCGAGCATTTGGTTGAGTTGTTGCTGCAACACGGATTGACCGCAGCGTGAGCGTGTCGGCTGTCCCCGTCGCAGTGCCGCAGGCCGATGTGCTGTTTCAGTGCTTGGCCTGGGTCGCCAGCTTTCACGGCGATGAGCGCAGCGTTGCCGCGTGGCAGCAAGGTGTGCCACACGACGGCCAGCAAGCCAGCGTGCAGGCGGTGATCCGCGCGGCCCACAAAGCCGGGCATGTTGCCACGCTGGTGCAGCGGCGTTTGACTGATTTGCCCGACTACGTGTTGCCGGTGATCGTGCTGCTGCATGACGGCCAAGCCGCCGTGCTGATGCGCCGCCATGACGATGGCTCGGTCGAAGCCGCCATGCCCGAGTCGCCAGATGCGCTGCTGCCTGCGCGCCTGCCGCTCGATGAGTTGCTCAACCGCGCCACGGGCTATCACATCCTGTTCAAGCCAGCACTGCGCCACGATGCGCGCGCCGGTGCGCCCACGCCGCGCTCAGATTTGCATTGGTTTTGGGGCACGCTGTGGCGCTTTCGCAGCTACTACAGCAACGCCGTGCTGGCGGCCTTGATGATCAACGTGCTGACGCTGGCGGGCACTTTTTTCACCATGAACGTCTATGACCGCGTGGTGCCCACTCATGCCTATCCCACCTTGTGGACGCTGGCCATCGGCACCGTGCTGGCGATGGTGTTTGAGTTCGCCACCCGCCAACTGCGCAGCCACTTGGTGGACGTGGCGGGCAAGAAAGTCGATTTGATTTTGGGCTCGATGCTGTTTCGCCAAGCCTTGGGCATACGGCTGGAGCAGCGCGCAGCCTCATCGGGGGCGTTTGCCAATCGGCTGCGCGAGTTTGAGTCGGTGCGCGAGTTCACCACGTCGGCCACCGTGTCGGCGCTGACCGATGTGCCGTTTGCGCTGCTGTTTTTGGCGGTGATTTTCAGCATTGGCGGGCCGCTGGTGGTGGTGCCTGCGGTGGCGATGCTGCTGGTGCTGCTGGCGGGCGCGGTGGTGCAGTGGCCGCTGGCACGCCACATGCGCGAGAACTTGCGCGAGTCTTCGCTCAAGCACGGGCTGTTGGTGGAGTCGCTGGAGGGCATCGAAACCCTCAAGGCCGTCAACGGCCAGTCGCGCATGCAAAAGAACTGGGAAGACTACAGCGCCGCCGCCACGGGCAGCTACATGAAGTCGCGTGCGCTCACCAGCTTCACGATGGGCTGGGTGAGCTTTGTGCAGCAAATCGAAACCGTGGTGCTGGTGGTGTGGGGCGTGTACCTGATACACCAAGGCGCGGTGTCGCAAGGCGCATTGATCGCCACCGTGATGCTGGCGCGTCAAGCCGTCTCGCCGCTGGGGCAAGTGGTGGGTTTGGCGGTGCGTTTTCAGCAGGCCAAAGCGTCGCTGACCTCGTTGGGCGAGCTGATGAAGCAGCCGACCGACCATGTGGCCGATCAGCAGTACCTGTCGCGTCCGCGCTTTGATGGCGCTTTGCGCACCGAGGGCTTGCAGTTTGGCTACCCCGATCAGAAATTACCCGCGCTCGATGGCATCAGCTTGAATGTGCAGCCCGGCGAGCGCATTGCGGTGCTGGGGCGCATCGGCAGTGGCAAATCCACCCTGTTGCGCTTGCTCAGCAGCTTGTACCTGCCGACGCAAGGCTCGGTGTTGGCGGATGGCATTGACCTGCGCCAGCTTGACCCGGCGGACATCCATCACAACATCGGCTTGGTGACGCAAGACTGCAAGCTGTTTCACGGCACGCTGCGCGACAACCTGCGCTTGGGCGTGCCGCAAGCCTCGGCGGAGCGATTGCTGAACGTCTGCCGCATCACCGGCTTGGATGCCGTGGTGGCGCGCCACCCGCTGGGCTTGGACATGATGCTGGGCGAGGGCGGTGCGGGTTTGTCAGGCGGTCAACGCCAGTTGGTGGCTTTGGCGCGCACCTTGTTGGCCGACCCGCCCGTGCTGCTGATGGACGAACCCAGCAGCGCGATGGATGCGCAAACTGAAAGCGCCTTCATCGCCCAACTCAAACGCATGCCGGGGCGGCGCACGCTCATCATTGCCACGCACCGAATGTCGCTGCTGGAGCTGGTGGATCGCGTGATCGTGGTAGACCAAGGCCGGGTGATTGCCGACGGCCCCAAGCGTCAGTTGCTTGAGACCCTGACCCGTGGCGGCGGCGTGCCGATTGCGGGCCAACCAGCCAAGGCGGCCTGATGTCTGCTCATGATCTGATGCGCCCCCCATCCACCGAACTGCGCACGGTGGACTTGGCCCATGCCAACGATTTGCACGCGGCCTTGCTGGATCAAACCGTGCCGCGCGTGCGCTGGGCTTTGTACATGCTGGTGCTGATCGTGGTCAGCTTTGGCGTGTGGGCCAGCGTGACCCGCGTCGATGAAGTCACCCGTGGCAGCGGCAAAGTCATCTCCAACAGCGGCGACCAAGTGATTCAAAGCTTGGAAGGCGGCATCTTGGCGCGACTCAACGTCAAAGAAGGCGACAAGGTCGAAGCCGGGCAGGTGCTGTTGGAAATTGACGCGACCCGCGCCAAAGCCGTCTACAACGAGGGCTACAGCAAGATGGTGGCGCTGCAAGCGGCGGCAGCGCGGCTGCGCGCCGAGGCCTACGCCAAGCCGCTGGTTTTTCCGGGTGCGCTCAACCGCTACCCTGATTTGGTCAGCAACGAAACCTTGGCCTACAACTCACGGCGGCAAGCGCTGGATCAAAGCGTGGCTGAACTGCGCCGCAGCTTGCAACTGGCTGAGCAGGAAGTCGGCATGTCCGAGCCCTTGATGGCGCGCGGCCTGATCTCTGACATTGAGCTGCTGCGCATGAAGCGTCAAACCAACGACTTGCGCCTGCAAATTGCCGAGCGCGAAAGCAAGTACCGCGCAGAAGCCAACGCCGAACTCAGCCGTGTGGAAAGCGATTTGGCCCAGTCGCGTGAGAACGTGGTGGCCCGCGCTGACACCGCACGGCACACCACGATCAAAGCACCCGTGCGCGGCGTGGTGAAAGACATTCGCATCAGCACCATAGGCGGCGTGATTCAACCGGCGGCCACCATCATGGAGATCGTGCCGCTGGACGACCGCTTGCTGGTCGAAGCCAAGTTCCGCCCGCAAGACGTGGCCTTTTTGCGTGAAGGCTTGCCCGCCACCGTGAAGGTCACGGCCTACGACTACGGCATTTACGGCGGCTTGGACGGCGTGGTGGAGCACATCAGCCCCGACACCTTGCGCGAAGACTCACGCTCGGCCATCGCCGCCACCGGCGAAGACACCTACTACCGCGTGCTGGTGCGCACCCGCGAATCGTCGATGCAAGTCGATGGCAAAGCCTTGCCCATCATCCCCGGCATGACCACCACGGTGGACATACGCTCGGGCGACAAAACCATCCTCGATTACCTGCTCAAACCCATTTACAAAGCCCGCGAGGCTTTGCGCGAGCGATGAAAAAAATCACAACTTTATGGGGCTTGTGCCTGCTGTCCCTGTGGGGCTCAGCCGCGTTGGCGCAAACCGCCTCGTTGCCTGAACTGGTGCAAATAGCGTTGAACCGTGCCCCGCAAATACGCGAGGCGCAGGCCAATTGGCAAGCTGCGCAGCAGGATGTGGCGCAATCCCAAGGCGCGCTGTGGCCGAAGTTGGAACTCAACGCCAACAGTGCCGCCGCCAAGGTGGATTCCAGCGCTGCCCACGCGCTGACGGGGCGGGTGGGCGCAACTGTGTCGTACAACCTCTGGGACTTTGGCCGCATCCGCAGCCAAATTGAGGCGCGTGAATCGCAGGCCAGCGCACTGGCCGACAAGTTCAAGCTGGCGCGTGAAACCACCGCCAACGACACGGTCAACACCTACTTGCAGTTGGTCAAGCAGCAGCGCTCGATTCGGGTCTACCAACAGCACATCATTGAGTTGACCGCCTTGGTCAACAAGCTCTCGGAGATCGTGGAGGTGTTCGCCGGTCGCCGCAGCGAGCTGACGCAAGCGCAAACCCGGCTCGGTCAGGCGGAAGATGCGCTGGTGGCACTGCAAGCGCGCCAGCGTGAATACCAGTTGGTGCTGATGCGCTTGGTGGGCTCTGATGTCGGTGCTGCACTCAGCGCCGGGGCGCTGCCTGCGTTCCCCAAGGCGGATGCTGCCTTGTTGGTGAGTCAGGCCAACCAAAATCACCCCAGCTTGCGCGCCGCGTTGCATGAAGCCGCCGCCGCTCAAGCGCAACTGGCCGAGGCGCAAGCCGCCCAAAAACCAGAGGTGGATGTGGTGCTGTCCAAGCAATCGGGGCGCGATGTGTATGGTGTCGCCGCGCCTGCGCAGTTGTATGTCACGGCCCGCTGGGTGGCGTTTGACGGCCACAGCAGCGCGGCCAATCAACTGGCTTTGCTGGCCCGCGCCCAAGCCGCACAAGAGCGCGCCGAAACTTTGCGCCAAGAGCTGGACTACAAAATTCAATCCGCTGGGGCTGACGCGCAAGCCCAAGCCAAGCGCGCGCTCTCTTTGATGGGCTTGGTGGCCAGCACCGACCAAGTACGCAAAGACTATTACGACCAATGGCGCGAGCTGGGACGGCGCTCGCTGTTGGATGTGTTGTCGGCTGAAAGCGAGCACCTGAGCACCCGCATCAACTTGGTCAACAGCGAAGTCGATCAGCAAGTGGCCTTGGCGCGCATGCGTTTTGAGGCAGGACAGTTGGCCGATTGGTTGCTGGACAACTCCACCACCCGCGCCGCAGAGCCGCTGGCGCACTGAGGCTGAGCATGATGCTGCAACGTGTGGGACGCGGTGTGTTGTGCGGCATGGGGCTGCTGGCCGCATCGCTGGCCTGCGCTCAAGACGCGCCAGAGCCCGCGCCCGGCACAAGCACATCGCGCAATGCCGCCGAGGACGTGCCCGAGTACGGCGGCTTGGTGTTGGCGCAGGTGCTGACCAGTTTGGGGCTGCACTTCCACACCAAATTTGCCGAAAGCTGGAGCAGCCAAAAAGACGCTGAAGCCCACGTGCTGCTGGTGCGCGAGCGCCTGTCGCCCAAAGTGGGCACGGAGATTCAGGTGTGGTCTGGCGATACGGTGGTGTTTCGCGCCATCTTGCCGCGCAGTTATGCGGTGGTGGCGTTGCTGGCCGAGTCCGCTGCCGAGCAAGTGCAAAACAAAGTCACAGAAACCGCGCTGCAAAACCTGCTGTTCAACGATCCCGACATGGCGCGATCAGCCTACTAAATTTACCGAAGGAGCCTACGTGACTTCAACATCATTCATGCGTTTGAGCTGTCTTGTGGCGATGGGGGGCTTGTGGTGTTCCCTGAGCGCAGGGGCTGGCGAATTGGTTTACACCCCCGTCAACCCCACCTTCGGCGGCAACCCGGCCAACGCGTCGGGGTTGCTGGCCAACGCACAGGCTCAAAACGATTTCAAAGCGCCATCGACCAGCAAAACTGCGCTAGAAAAATTCACTGCGCAGCTGGAAAGCGCCGTGCTGAGTCGGCTGACGTCCACTGCTGTGAGCAGCATTTTTGATGCTGATGGCAAATTGCTGGAAGGCAACACGGTCACGGCGGGTAACTATGTGATCGCCATCACCAAAGATGCCACCGGCAATTTGGTGATGAACACCACCGACAAAACGACGGGCGCGACCACTGTGATTGTGGTCGGCAATACGGAATAACTATGACTGGCCTGCGCACTTCCTCTTTTGATTCGGCTCGTTGGGCGGTGGCATTGCCGCTGCTGGCGATGTTGGGAGCTTGTTCATTGCCGCCGCTGCGAGTGCCGACAGAGGTCAAGCCCTCCAACGTCAATGCCGATGCCACGCTGACACCCGCCACCCGCATCACCCGTGATTTGGTCAAGTTGCCACCGCCGGCATTCAAGGTGCCGGTGGCGGTGTATGCGTTTCGTGACCAGACCGGGCAGTTCAAGCCCTCGCCAGACAGCAACTTGTCGAACGCCGTGACTCAGGGTGCCGCTTCGATTTTGGTCAAAGCGATGTTGGACTCGGGCTGGTACATGCCGATTGAGCGCGAGGGTTTCCAAAACTTGCTCAATGAGCGGCGTGTGGCCCGCACCATTGAAACTCCCGCTGACAAGGGCAAGCCGGGTTCCAGTTATCCACAGCTTGTTCCCGCGCAATTTATTTTGGAAGGCGGCATTGTGGGCTTTGAGTCCAATGTCCGCACCGGCGGGCAAGGTGCCAATTTGCTGGGCATAGGCGCTGAAACCAAGTACCGCGTCGATCAGGTGACGGTGAATTTGCGTAACGTGGACGTGCGCACAGGGCAAGTGGTCAACAGCGTGTCGGTCACCAAAACCATTTTTTCGCACGAAGTCTCTTCCAGCATTTACAAGTTTGTGTCCTACAAAACCTTGCTGCAAGCCGAAGGCGGGTACTCCACCAACGAGCCGTCGCAGTTGGCCGTGAAGGAGGCGATTGAATCTGCCGTGATTCACCTGACGGTGCAAGGTGTGCGCGATCAGGTCTGGGCGCTGAACAATCCACAAGATTGGTTCCAGCCGATAGTGCAAAACTACTTGCGCGAGGCGGAGGCGCTGTGGCTGGCACCGGAAGAGAGCGGCACCGCAGGGCCGCTTCCAATGCGCACGCCCAGCTTGGTCAAAGCGCCGCAGCCGCCCGTGCAACTGGCACAGCAGCCGAGCGCCCCCACACCACCGCCTGTTGCGCCGCCACCGCAAGTGGCAGTCCAAGCCCCAGCGGCAGTCCCAACCCCCGTGTCTAAAGGTTGGGGGCAGCCCGCGCCCTTGCCTGATGTGCCTGCGCAATCGGTGTCGGAGCCGCCAGTGACGACGGTGCCTTCCTCCGCCAGCAAGTCTGTGCCAGGCGGCGTGTCGCAGACGCGATCGGATTCGGTACAAGGCGCGATGTTGTCCTCGCCGCCCTTGTCGGGATCATGAAGACCTGGGGGCGTGGGCAGCGACGGGCCGTGGTGGCGCTGTGGTGCGCTGCTGCCGCAACGACGACCCATGCCGCCGATGCTGATTTGTCCATGCTGTCTGATTTTGGGCGACCCGAGATTTTTCAGAGCCACTTGGGCATCAGCGCGGGAGTTGGCAACACGGCTGGTATTGAGCAAACTGGGAATACGAACCAGGCCTCGATTGATCAATCCGGCGGCAGTGGCAACGTGGCCGAGGTTTGGCAGCAGGGCAGCAATCTGTCTGCCACGGTGGTGCAGTCCGGCACTGACAACGAGCTGCGCCTGAGCCAAACCCTCTCCAATCAAACGGCTGATTTGACCCAAACCGGCTCCAACAACCAAATGGCGATTTGGCAACTGGGCGTGACTGCGGATGTCTCTGGCATTCAATCCGGCATTGG